>JAGQRA010000690.1 GCA_020425885.1 Planctomycetota bacterium
AGATCGCGCTTGTTGTATTGGATGACGTGCGGCAGCTCGCGGATGTCCTTGCCGTACTCGGCGAGGTTCTCGATGAGGTTCGAGTAGGACTCGATGTTCTCGTCGACCTTGTCGGGGTCCGAGTCGGCGACGAAGATGACCCCGTCGACGCCCTGCAGGACCAGCTTGCGCGTCGAGTTGTAGTAGACCTGACCGGGAACGGTGTAGAGCTGGAACTTGGTTCTCATGCCCGCCACGTTGCCGAGGTCGAGTGGCATGAAGTCGAAGAACAGCGTGCGGTCGCCGTCGGTCGAGATCGACGTCAGCTCGCCCTTGTTCTCTTCGGGCGCTTTCTGATGGACGATCTCGAGGTTGGTGGTCTTGCCACTCATACCAGGACCGTAGAAGACGACCTTGCAGTTGACTTCCTTGAGAGCGAAGTTGATCTGAACCATGGTTGCAGCCGCTGTGTGAACGGAATGTGCGACGCGACAGCTCCAGTCCGTCGCTGCACCTACATCGACTGGCCTCGAACGCGGGCTTGAGCCCGCCGACAGTCGATCGTCCCGGACCGGGACCATGATCACATTCGCGGCAAGGCTGCTGCGTCCCTCGACGGTGGCCTCACCGCGCGCCGCTCGAGGCCAGCCAGGTCGGCGAACCGCCGCGAGTCGTCGACCGCACCGGCATTCCGCCGCGAGGCGAGGTGTGGCTCAGTCGATCCGGGACGTGTTCCGGATGCGGAGCGCCGCGGTCTTGACGCTGGCACGCACCGACGCCATGTCGGCGAACTGGTCGAAGACCACGACCAGGTAGGCGTCCCGCAGCGCGCTCAGGATCACCTTGCCGTGTGTCGCATGCAGCAGGAACTGCGAGCACTCGCCGAACCCACCCTCGCGCAGGCTCTTGTTGGTCGTCATCAACAGGTAGGAGGCCAGCCCGGCGATCACGTCGCTGCGGAAGCGCTCGTCGAGCACCTCGGCGGCGACCAGGCCGTCGAGCGTGACGACGGACGCGACCTTGATACCGGGAGTCGAGTGCAGCTGCTCGAGCGTCTCTTGTATGGCGTTCACGCCTTTCCTCCTGGCGCGCACAGCGAGCCGGCAACGATCTCCTGCAGCTCGGCCAACACCAAGTCGAGGTCGGTGCCCTGGTCGCACTGCACGCCGGCCAATGCGTCGCCGTAGACGCAGACACAGACGTGGCCGAAATCACCATCGATGACGCTCTTGCAGGCGTTGCCGATGTCCATGCGGCGACCGAAGCGGTGCGCCGCCTTGGCGACGACACGGACGACGCGCAGGAACGGGTCACGGCCGTCGCGGATCGCCCCCTTGATCAGCGCGCGCGACCCCTTGATGTAGGTCGCCTTGATGACGCCCTTGATCTGGGCCACCGCACCGAGGCCGTCGCGGATGCGGGCCAACGCCTCGCCAGGATCCGCCGCCGCGGCTGCGGCATGAGATGGATAGAGCAGCCCGCCGCGCTCCTCGACCTCGCCGAGCAGGCGGTCGACGTCACCGCCACGATCGCCGAGCCCCTTGACGTAGCTCAGCAAGGCCTCGACCTCAGGATCGGGCTTGAGCGCGTCCCGCAGCGCCTCGAGGTGCTGCATCGATTGGCTGACCGCACCGACGCGGTAGAGGACCTCGCCGAGCAGGCGGCGCGCCTGCGGATCCGAGCCGTTCATGCGCACGGCGCGGTCCAGGCAGCGCACGGCCTCGAGCCCTTCGCGGGCAGCGAGGTCGCGGTAGAACCCGAGCAATCGGGCCTGGCCGAGGACCAGCCAGGCGTCGGCATCGTCGGGGAACCGCATGCTCCATTCCTGACAGGTGGCGTTCAGCGCCGCGGTCTCGCCGAGGTCCATCAGCAGTTCAGCCAGCTCGCGGTAGGCCTTGGGGCTCGGCGCGCGCAGCACCCTGACCTTCAGCTCGGAGACGCGCTGCTTGCCGAGCCCGCGGCGGGCACACTCCAGCAGCTTCTGCATCTCGCCGGACTTGGGGAACAGCGCCAGCCCGTCCTCGGCCACGCGCACCGCCTTGTCGTGGCAATCGAGGTTGATGTAGACCTGGCCCAGATCCACGAAGGTCGTCGGCGATGGCTCCTCGCGAACGCGCTCCTCGAGCAGCTTGAGCTCCTTCCAGACCTTCATTCGTTGGATCAGGTTCATCGGTCTCCGGTTGATCAGCGAAAGACGACGACCGAATCGTCGGTGGCCGCAAAGGCGGCGGTGCGCTCGTCACAGCCGAACGTGCGCGGATGGACGCCATCGGCGGCGAACTCCCAGAGCACGGCCCGACTCGCCACGTCGATGGCCTGCAGCACGTCGCGCGCCGGCAGGTTGCGCAGCTTCGGTCGCCGCAATCGCAAGTAGGCGCGCGGGCCGCGAACCTCGAGGCCGGTTTGGGCGTCGCCATCGAGCTCGGTCCTGCCGAGCTCACTGCCGTCGTGACGCGACCAGAAGACCAGGCGATCGCCGACGACGGCGCAGATGCTGTCGGCGCCGAGCGCGAGCATTCCGTCCGCCACCGACCTGCCGGCGTGGATGTCCCACAGCACACGACCGGTCCTCCGATCGACGGCCCTGATGTCGCCGTTGACACAGCCGAACACCATCATCGGGCCGTCGTTGAGCACCCGGGTGGACAGCCCGGCACCGCTGCGCAATACCCCCTCCGGCTTGCCGTCGGCGGCATCGACGATGAAGACCCGGCCATCGACCGTGCCGATGACCAGCTGCCGGCGATGCAACGTCGGCGGCCCCGATGGCGCGCTGCCGAGCGCCAACGACCACAGGTGCGCGCCGGTGTCCTGCTCCCAGCAGTGCAGCACCGACTCGCCGTCGACGATGGTCAGCCGACCGCCGTCGGCAAGCAGCTCGGTGGCGGCGCCATTCGGCAGCGGCACCGGCCATCCCTTGGCCGCGCCGCCGGTCGCCAGCTCGAAGCACTCGATCGTGTTCTCGTTGCTGACGAAGAAGGCGCGACCGCCCTGCAGATGCGGGGTCGAGGCGACGGCTCTGAGGCCTTCGAGCTCGACCACGCGCAGCGCCGAACCGTCGACCCGAGCGATGCCGAGACGGCCGCCGCGGATGCCGGCCGCGAGCCAGCCTTCGCCGACGCCGATGCCGGTCTGCAGCTTCGCGCCGAAGTCGATCCGATTCGCCGGCACGACCGCCAACACCAGATCCAGTACGGACTGCTCGCGCGGAACGAACGTCAGCGAACCCGGCTCGAAGCCTTCCAGCTCGGTCACGATCTCGAAATCGGCGGCGGCCTCGGCACAGAGGATGACGGTCGGGGTCACCAGGGCCTGCGCACGACCATCGACGACCTTCTCGAGCAGCTTGCCGTCGTGCAGCAGCCGCGCCCCGGCGGGCCGCGTACGGACCATCACGGGCACGGCAACCCGCGCCGCGGCCGCGGTGTTCTCGTAGTCCGATTTGAGCTCGAGCGCGGTGCGGCGCACCTTGTCCCAATCCTGCGCGGCCGCGGCGGCATCGTATTCCTGCGCCAGACGGTCGGCCGCCGCGAGGTAGTCCCGCATCCGCTGCCAGCTGTGCTCGACCTGTTGTTCGAGCGCCCACTCGACATCGGGCTGGGCGCCGGCGACCGCGATGAGCTCGCGGACATGCTCCAGCATCTCGAGCGACTGCTCGGGCTTGCCCTCGAGGAACAGGGCGCGATGTTGCTCCCATTCCCGCCGGTAGTTGGTCCGGATCCGTTGCAGCTCGCGTTCCTGGACCGCCCGCTCCGTCGCGCGCCGAGCCTCGAAGCGCTGCCGTGCGGCCTCGATCTGCTGCAGCTCCGCCTCCGCCGCCGCCACCGAGGTCGTCAACGGGTACTTGCGCAGGAACTCGGTGTACGCCATCGCCGCGCCGGCGAAGTCGTCATGTTCGAGCAGCTCGGCGACGTTGATCAGGGCGAGGTCCGTCTCGGCCCGCTCGTCATAGAACCAGTAGAAGGTGCCGACTCCGACCAGCAGACAGAACAGCGTGCCGAGCACGCCGAGCAGGCGGCTGCGGCGACGACTGCGCTCGTCATGCTCGTAGAGACCGCGGACACGCTCCGAGATGTCGGCGCGCCCGCGATCCATGAGCAGGATCTTCTGCAGGTAGCCGACCGCCTCCAGCGGATGGCCGAGATCGACCAGATCGTCGGCGATCGACTCGTAGAGCTCCGCGACCCGCTGCTGATCGCCGGCCTTGAGATGGACGCTGACCAGCGCCTTCTTCAGCTCGATGTCGGTCGGGGCCACATGCAGCAGCAGCTCGAGCATTCGCCGCACCCGCTCGACGTCGCCGAACTCCAGCAGCAGCTCGACGACCTCCTTGCCTTCCTGCATGGGATCGAAATCAGGCAGCTCGAACTGCGCATCGACGGTCAGTTCGACCAGGCGCTCACGAACCCCCAGGGCGCTGGGCAGCATGCGCGAGACCTCGAGCAGCTGAGCCGCGGCGCCGGCGAGATCGCCCTGCGCGGCGAGCAGTTCGGCGCCGGCCTCGATATGGCGAGCCGCGTCGGCGTAGCGTTCGCTGGCCCGGTATGCCCCGGCCGCCAGCGAATGCACGCCGGGCAGGCCGACGCCGAGCGATGCGGCCCGTTCGAAGAGGTTGATGGCATCGACCAGACGATCCTCGCTCTCGCACTCGACGGCGAGGTCGACCAGCTCGTCGTCCGCCAGGGGAGCGATGGCGCCGGCGTCGAGCAGCTGGGCCACGGCCTTGCAGGCCTGGAAGCTCTGCAGTCCGGTCAGATCGATCAGGCGCTGGACGCTGCGGCGCCCGTCGAGCAGCTCGAACAGGGCCGCGCCCTCGTCGCCGAAGTCGGCGACGTCGATCGACTCGACGGCGGCGACGAAGAACATGTCGTTCGAAGGGACACGCTCGACGATGTAGGCCCACTCGTCGATGCGACGCGCGGCCTCCATGACGATGCTGTCGCAATGGAAGAAGAACCGGTCATCGGTGTGGCCGTCGAAGCCCTCGATCTGATCGGCCCCCTCGTAGAACTCGAACCGCGCCTCGCGGCAGAAGAACAGGTCGTAGATCTCCTCCTCGAGTTCGGCGCGGTACTGCTCCTCGAGTTCGATCGGCTCCAGGTAGCCGCCGGCGAGCAGGCCATCGGTCAGCTCCTGACCGGTACGTGCGGCGTGGTCACGCACGTCCTCGAGCGCATCCTCGTCCAGGCGGCGGCTGCGGACGAAGCTCGCGACCACCCGTTCGAGCACGGCATGAACGTTGTGATGAACGGTGACGCCACGATGATCGAAGGCGAGAACCTTCCACGACTTTCGTGACTGGATGCTCAGCAGGCCGACCTTCTGGTTGAGGGCCAGCATCTGGAACACCTGGGCAAGGTCGACGCTTGCGAGATCCCCTCTGAGTGCCATGTAGTCTTGGTCGGCCCGATGCCGAATCGATGGCTCTATCGACTACGCCGGCCCTGCCGTTGAGCAATTGACCGAAAGCCTCACCCCATCGCCGCCGGCCGCCCGACCCCAGGGCGGATCACGGCTGGCGACACGCGCCGACGAACGCCCCGGGCTGGCGGCGGCGGCCGACGATGCCGCGAACAGGGCCCCGCTTGCCGCTGCCATGGTTCCCATGACAACGCGGCATCGCCGCCGTCCGGCGCACCGCACCACGGACGTCGATCGCACCGCATGCGCGCCTTGTGCGCGGCGCGCGCGCACCGTACTCTCTCGCCCCCATGGTTTCGGCAGTTCGATTGTTGCCCGCGGTCCTGGCCCGCTGCCACTCGGTGTGCGGCTGGATCGCCTTCCGGCTCGGCCTCCGCAGCCGGGCACGGCGGCACTTCGAGCATGTCCTCCGTCTCCGTGGCGACGACTTCTCGGCCTACGTCCACCTCGGCCGAATCGCCTACGACGCCGGCGACTACGCCGGTTGGCGGCGGGAGTTCGAGCACGCTCGCCGGGCTCATCCAGGTCGCTTCGCCAGGCTCAGGCATCCGTTCGAGCTGTTCGAGCCGCGTCTTGCCGGCACCAGTTTCGACGATGCCGGTGAACGCGCGACCTGGCAGTCGATGCGCCCGTTCAACACCGGCACCAGGCAGCGCATCGGCGGTCCACGCCAGGACTCGACGCGGCGCGATCTCGGCGGCCGTGATATCGGCAGGCATGATCTCGCGGACGACGAGATCGGCACGGATGAGCCGCCTGCCGGCATCGAGGGACTCGAGGACGGTATCGGCGCCGGCTCGTTGTTCGATGTGGCGCGGCACGAGTCGGAGGCGATGAGCCCACTCGACGATTCCGCCGACCGCGACGATTGCCGCAACGAGGACGAGCGGAGCCGCCTGCGACACATGGGCCCGATCCATCGCACGGAGTGGATGACCTGCGACTTCGACGAGTTGGCACGCCGTCTCACCAGCTGATCCATTCGGCTGACTGATCCACTCGGCAAACCAGGACGACCCGGGCCCGCGATCGCGATGTTGAGCCACCTGCCTCCGCTGCCGGCCCTGGCGTTCATCCTGGGAATAGGCGCCCTGGCCCAGTGGACCGCCTGGCGCCTGCGCATCCCGGCGATCCTGTTGCTGTTGCTGGTCGGGTTCGCGGCCGGACCGATCACCGGCATCCTCGATATCCACGAGGTCTTCGGCGAGCTGCTGCATCCGATCGTCTCGCTCGCGGTCGGCTTCGTCCTGTTCGAAGGCGGCCTGACGCTGCGCTTCCACGAACTCAGGGGCACCGGCACGATCGTACGCAACCTGGTCTCGATCGGCGCCATCGTCACCTGGCTCGGCACCACCGCCATCGGACATTGGCTGATCGGCATCGACCTCGCGATCGCCCTGCTGGTCGGAGCGCTGCTGACCCTGACCGGCCCGACCGTCGTCACCCCGCTGGTCCGGCACGTCCGACCGCAGGCGCCGCTCGGCGCCATCCTGCGTTGGGAGGGCATCCTGATCGATCCCATCGGCGCGATGCTCGCCATCGTCGTCTTCCAGGCCATCGCCGGCGGCGTCGACGCCACGGCCGGCTCCATCGCCCTCGGCGTGCTGCGCCTGGCGGCAGCCGGTTGCGGCATCGGACTCCTCGCCGGCTGGATCCTGGCCCGCGCTCTCGAACGGTTCCTGGTCCCCGACATGCTGCACGTGCCGGTCACCCTGGGCATGGTGACCGCCGCCTTCGTCGGCGCCGACAGCATCGAACACGAGGCCGGCCTGTTCGCGGTCACGGTGATGGGAATGCTGCTGGCCAACCGCCAGGCCCTCGATGTCGATCACATCGCCGAGTGGAAGGAGAACCTCTCGACCATCCTGCTCTCGGTCCTGTTCGTCTCGATCGCCGCGCACCTGCGGCTCGAACCGCTCTACGAACTCGGCTTCGCGGCCGTCCTGTTCGCATTGACGTTGATCATCCTGGTGCGCCCGCTGGCGATCCTGCTGTCGACCATCGGCTCGACCCTGCGATGGCGTGATCGGGCGTTCCTGATGGCGATGGCGCCGCGCGGCATCGTCGTCGCGGCGGTCAGCTCGCAGCTGGCGCTGGACCTGCAGCAGCGCGGCAATCCGCATGCGAACACCGTGCTCGCGTTGGTGTTCCCGACCATCGTCATCACCGTGCTGGTCTACGGCCTCGCCGCCCGCCCGTTCGGCCGCGCCATCGGTGTCTCCCAGGGGGCACCGCAGGGCGCGCTGATCGTCGGCGCCGACATCGTCGGCCGCGAGATCGGCACCGCGCTGCGCGATCAGGGCTTCGCCGTGCTGCTGGTCGACACCAACGCCCGCAGCGCCGCCAATGCCCGCACGCTCGGCCTCCCTACCTTCCACGGCAGCGTGCTGTCGTCCCGCTTCGCCGAGAGCGCCGATCTCACCTGCCTCGGCCACCTGCTCGCCCTGCTGCCGAGCGACGAGGTCAACCGGCTCGCCCAGCAGGAGCTGCTGCCGACCTTCGACCGCAGCAACCTGTTCCGGGTCGCCCCGATGGGCCGGGGCAAGAGCGGCGAGGCGGTCGAACTCGGACGCGTCCTGTTCAGGGCCGACGCGACAGCCGACTGGCTGCGCGAGCGACTGCACGCGGGCGCCACCATCAAGGCGACGAAGCTGACCGAGCATTTCGGCCCCGAGGAGTTCGTCGCCCACAACCACGACCGGGCCGTGCCGTTGTTCGTCCTCGGTTCCGATCAGACCCTGCGGGTCGTCAGCGCCGAGGCGCCACCCGTGCTGCAGACCGGCCAGACCGTGCTGAGCCTGGCCCTCGGCTGTGACCTCGACAACGACGATCGGCAAGAACCGCCGGCACAGCAGCAAGCGGCGCAAACGCGGCCCGGGGAGTAGCCCGAAGCCGGCATGGAACGGCCAGCCCGCGGCGGCTAAGCTCCTCGCCCCACAATGCAAGCCACCGCACTCGAGTCGATCCACAAGGACCTCGGCGCCCGCCTGGTGCCGTTCGCCGGCTGGCACATGCCGGTCCAGTACAAGGGCATCCTCGAGGAGGCGCGCACCGTGCGCAGCAAGGCCGGCCTGTTCGACCTGGGTCACATGGGGCGCGTCAGGGTGCACGGCCCGCAGGCCGAGGCGTTCCTGCAGCGGCTGCAGACCAACGACGTCAGCAAGATCCCGCCGGGCCGGATCCGCTACGCGATGATCCTCGACGCAAACGGCCTGACGCAGGACGACATCCTGGTCTATCGCAACCCGAAGGACGACGGCTTCTTCCTCGTCATCAACGCCGGCAACACCGAGCGCGACCTCGGCATCATGCGCGCCATCGCCGCCGACTTCGATGTCACGGTCGACGACTGCACCCACGGCCTCGGCATGATCGCGATCCAGGGCCCGCTGTCCGAGCAGATCACGCAGCGCATCGCCAGCGCCGATCTCGCCGCGCTCAAGTACTACGCCTGGACCGACGGCGTCGTCTGCGGCGAGCCGATGACGATCTCGCGCACCGGCTACACCGGCGAGGACGGCTTCGAGATCTACATCCCGAGCGGACTCGAGCCCGAGGTGTGGAACGCGTTCATGACCGCCGGCGCCGACGAGGGCCTGGAGCCGATCGGACTCGGCGCGCGCGACACCCTGCGCCACGAGGCCGGCATGCCGCTCTACGGCCACGAGATCGACGAGACCAC
>JAGQRA010000691.1 GCA_020425885.1 Planctomycetota bacterium
GATGCCGTGGGTCGGCCTGCCCGCGGTCTTCCTGCTCGGCGCGGCGATGGCTGCCGTCGTCTGGCTCGCGCCGCCGCTGGCGCGCGCCGGCTACGACCGGCGACAACGGCTCGAGCTGATGTGGCGCAACCGCCGGCGCGCGCTGGGCACGGGGATCGGGTTGCAGCTGGCCCTGGCCGTGCCGTTCTTCAATCTGCTGCTGGTGTCGAGCACGGCCGCCGTCGCCGGCGTCTGCACCTTCCTGCGCTTCGAGAAGGGGCAGACCGCGTGAACCCGGGAGGCGGGGCCGCTACCCTCTCCGCCCCACCAATTCGCCCACATGACGCGCCAGATCCTCATCACGAGCGCACTGCCCTACGCGAACGGGCCGATCCACATCGGTCACCTGGTCGAGTACGTGCAGACCGACGTCTTCGTCCGCTTCCAACGGCTGCGCGGCCACCGGGTCGCCTACATCTGCGCTGACGACACGCACGGCGCCGCGATCATGATCCGGGCGCAGAAGGAGGGCCGAACACCCGAGCAGCTGATCGCCGAGATGTCCGAGTCGCACCAGCGCGACTTCGCCGCGTTCGGCATCTCGTTCGACCACTTCGGGTCGACCAACAGCGCCACCAACCTGGAGTTCTGCAAGCAGATCTGGGGCGCGCTGAAGGCGGCCGGCATGACCACCGCCCGCGAGGTCGAACGGCTCTACGACCCGGAGCAGAAGACCTTCCTCGCCGACCGCTTCGTCAAGGGCACGTGCCCGCGCTGCGGCGCCGAGGACCAATACGGCGACAACTGCGAGAAGTGCGGCGCGACCTACGCCGCGACCGACCTGAAGAACCCGCGCAGCGTGCACTCCGGCGCCACGCCCGAGCTGCGCCCGAGCCGACAGCTGTTCGTCCGACTCGAGTCGCTGCAGCCGTTCCTGACCGAATGGACGCGACAGGGCGCGCTGCAGAAGGAGGTCGCCAACTACCTCGCCGGCCACTTCCTCGACAAGCCGCTGCAGGACTGGGACGTGTCGCGCCCGGCGCCCTACTTCGGCTTCGAGATCCCCGAGGAGACCGGCCAATTCTGGTACGTGTGGTTCGATGCGCCGATCGGCTACGTCTCGAGCACCGCGGAATGGTGCGCCGCGACCGGGCAGGACTTCGACGCCTGGTGGCGCAACCCCGACTGCGAGATCGTGCACTTCCTCGGCAAGGACATCACCTACTTCCACACGCTGTTCTGGCCGGCGATGCTGAAGACGGCGGGCTTCGAGCTGCCGCACCGGGTCCACATCCACGGCTTCCTGCGCGTGAACGGCGAGAAGATGTCGAAGTCGCGCGGCACGTTCGTGATGGCCGGCAGCTACCTCGCGCAGCAGCTCGATCCGAGCTGCCTGCGCTACTACTACGCCAGCAAGCTGGGCTCTGGCATCGACGACATCGACTTCAACACCGAGGAGTTCGTCGGCAAGTGCAACAGCGACCTCGTCGGCCGCGTCGTCAACCTGGCCAGCCGCTCGGCCCGATTCGTCAAGGACGTCGGCCTGTCCGCGGCATACCCTGACGATGGCGGACTGTTCGAGCGCGCGGCAGCCGCCGGTGAAGCGATCGCCGCGGCCTACGAAACGGGCGAGTATCGCGAGGCGACGCGGCTGTGCATGACCCTGGCCGACGCGGCTAACGAGTACGTCGAACAGAAGGCGCCTTGGGTCCTCAAGAAGGACCCGGAGAAGGCAGCGGAGTTGCAGGACGCCTGCACGGTCGTGCTCAACCTGTTCCGACAGATCGTGATCTACCTGGCGCCCGTCGTGCCCGATTTGGCGGCGAAGACCGGGGACCTGCTCGGCGTTCCGATCGAGCGCTGGGAGCAGGCGCAACGGCCCCTGGTCGGCACCGAGGTGGCGAAGTTCACCCACATGATGGCCCGGGTCGAGGCCGACAAGGTCGCGGCATTGTTCACGGCCGAACCGACCGGAACCGAGCCGACTCCCGCGACTGGAGCCGCGGCGGCCGCCGGCCCGGGGTCGCCGACCCTCGCCGCGGAGCCGCTTGCCGAACAGATCACGATCGACGACTTCGCCAAGGTCGACCTGCGCGTGGCGAAGATCGTGGCCGCCGAAACGGTACCCGAAGCACGCAAGCTGCTGCGATTGACACTCAACCTCGGCGGCGACGAGACCCGCAATGTGTTCGCGGGCATCAAGAGCGCCTACGAGCCCGAAGCGCTGGTCGGCCGACAGGTGATCATGGTCGCCAACCTCGCCCCGCGGCAGATGAAGTTCGGCCTCAGCGAAGGCATGGTCATCGCGGCCGGAACTGGCGGCGACATCTACCTGGTGTCACCCGACAGCGGCGCCCAACCGGGTCACCGGCTGCACTGACCGCGGGAGCCGGGGGCCGGCCGAGCCGAGGTAGAGGTCCGTGACCGGCCCGGTACGAGAACGAGGCCCGGTTTGACCCGGGCCTCGTTCAAATGCTTTGAGAACAGCTTCCAGGAGTCATCGGCTGATGCCACCCCGGAAGGCGCCCCCTCCGAGGCTACTTCTTGGCCTTCTTCTTGGTGGCCTTCTTCGTCGCCTTCTTCGTAGCCTTCTTCTTGGTGGCCTTCTTCTTGGTGGCCTTCTTCTTGGCAGCCATACGTCTCTTTCCTTGTTAGGGTTTCGTTGGGGAAGGCCGGCGAAGCACACCGGGAGGTGGGCACCGGTAACCCGGCCACGAACCTGATCGACAGATCGAGGTCGTGAATTCACCAGAACCCGGGTCCAGAGCTTGAGATACTGCGCCAACGCCACGGCGTATCGAAATGCGAATGCCTACCAGTCCCTGGTTCTCTAGTGGTGCACGATGTGTTTGCAGCAACTCACAGCAGCCGCGTCGGTGGCAGTTTTTTTTTGATTTCCTTTTGCTCAGAGCAACTGAAATCGCACCCGGAAACCGTGAACACAGGTCGCCGAAACGAGCACAGCCACCGACGAATCGAGTCGTCGGTGGCTGTGTGTGGTCGCAGGATGCGACTGCGACGGTGTGTCCGTCGACCGCCTAGTCGAACAGCCTGTCGAGCGCCTTCTTGCTGTCGCCTTCGAACTCCTCGCCGAGATCGGGCGGTTCATCGCCACGCTCGAGCGCGTCGCGGTAGACCTCGGCGAGCTTCTTCGCGGTCTCACCTGCATAGAGCCTGACCATGCCGACCGTCGTTCGATCGTCGAACAAGATCGTCAGCAGCGTGCGATCGCCAACCAGGGAGAGCTGGATGTTGTCCCTCTCACCTTGGTGGAACATCGCGGTGAACTCGTCCTCACCCAGCAGGCGGGCCATCTCCTTCGTCGCCGCAAACGAGCCTGCGACAAGCGCGGAGATCGTGTCAATGTCGATTGTTCGAAGCTCTCCACGCTTGGTGACAAGATGACCCTCCTTGTCGATCAGGAGGGCGCACTTGGCGCCCGACAGACGCAGGAACTCGGCGAGCAACTTGTCGATCCGATCGATGTCGTCGCGATAGAAGGTCAGCCGATCGTGTCGGAGCTTCTCGTTCTTCGACATCTTCTTGGCGTTGGTCATGGTCGGGGTCC
>JAGQRA010000692.1 GCA_020425885.1 Planctomycetota bacterium
CAACGGCGGGCCGGCCTCGATCAGCAACACCGCGGCCAGCAACAGGTGCCGGCGTGAGGACCCGCGGGCGCCATCGCGATCGGCGTCCGACAGTTCGGGTTCGGCCGCGGCCAGGGCCGTGACCTTGGCCCGGACCACCGCGCGATAGGCGGCGAGCACGGGCAGCAACGCGACCATCTCGCGGTCACCGCTCGCTGCGACGTAGGCATCGACGTAGACCCTGGCCAACCGCGCCGCGGCCCGGTAGCGCAGGTCCATGACCAGGAAGGCGTTCTCGGTGGCGACGTCGCCGCAACGGAACGACGGCTCGAACTCGATGCAGTCGTAGACGACCGGCGGCTTCGTCAGGCAGACGTTGCGGGCGTGCAGATCGCCGTGACCATCGACGATGTGTGCCGCGGACCGGCGCTCTAACGTGGGCAACAGCGCGGCGAAAGCGGCGGCACTGCGGCGCGCCAGAGCGGCGAGCAGCGGCGCGGGCAGACCATGCCCCGGGATCCGCGACAGCTCGGTGAAATTGGCGGCGGCATACTCCGCCAATCGCCGCGGTGATCCGGCCGCGATCACCTCCGGGCCGCGTTCGGCCCCGGCGTGGAACGTCGCGACCAGGCGCGCCAACGCCTCGATCTCGGCCGGCGTCACGCGCTGCTCGGCGAGCAGGACGTCGAGCATGCGCCCGGCCGGGAGCCTCTGCATGACGACCGCGACGTCGAGATCGGCGGCGCCTACGTCATCGCCGAGCTCGGCGAAGCGGAGCCCTTCCGCGTGCCGCCGCAACGCCGCGGTCCCGAGGTAGACCGTCGGACACAACCGCCGATTCAACCGGACCTCGTCGCGACAGGCCGCGCGGCGACGATCCAGGCCGGTGAAATCGACGAACGGCAGCCGCCGCGCCTTCTTCAGCTTGTAGACGCGGTCACCGACGAGGCAGACGACCGAGAGGTGGGTCTGCACGATCTCGACCTTCGGCGCCGCGGCCGCGGCGCCCGGGTAGCAGCGCGCGTCCGCCAGTTCCTCGAGCAGCTGCAGAACGGCCACGACCACGAGCATAGGGCCCGAGCCGGGACCGCGACACTTCAGCGGACCAGACGTTCCATCCGGCTGCGCACCTCGAGCGCCAGGGCATACATCGCGGTGGCGTAGACGCGGCCGCCGTCGCAGTCCCAGACGCCGACCGGATCCCACGAACCGGCGAACCGGCCGTCGCTGCGCTGGGCCCGGATCACGTCGCCGAGCCCCTTGCTCCATTCCTGCCAGTGGCGCCCGCCCATCTGGCACATCGCCTGGGTGCCGTACCACCAGTAGTAGGGATCGATCGCGCCGGCTTCCCACTTCGGCCGCTTCGCCATCAGCAGGTCGGCCGATGCCTTCATGATCACCTCGTCCTCGGGATCCTGGCCGAGCACGAAGCGGGCGCACAGCGCGGCGGCCGTCATCGCCTCGCCCTTCTCGGGCGGGAATCGCCGTACGTGATCCCCCGGCATGCGCGAGCTCTTCTCGCCACGCTTGGTGTAGCCGGCCCGGCCGGTCTGGTCGGTGACCTGGTCGTACCACGAGGCCATGAGCTTGTTGGCGTTGGCGTTGACGTCGAGACCGAATTGCCTGGCCGACTGATAGGCCATGCAGGCCCAGGTCGTCACCGACGTGTCGTTGTCGTTGTCGCGCGGTTGGTAGCGCCAGACGCCGTACGGGTTGCGGTGCGACTCGAGGTAGTTGATGGCCTTCTGCACCGTCGGCCGCAGGATCTTGTACTTCGACAGACCGTAGGCCTCGGACAGCGCGAACGTCGCGATCGCATGACCGTAGATGAAGTCGTGCGATGCATTGGTGCCGACCAGGCCGTTGTCGCCCTGCTGTTCGCGCAGCCAGCCGACCGCGCGCTTGAGCGCGTCGCGGTGAGGGCCGCCGCGCAAGGTGCTGCCGCCACCGAGCAACGCGAGGACGGACAGCCCGGTGACGCCGACGTCATTGGTCGCGCGCCCGACGCCATCGGTCATCTCGCCGTCGACGTCGTGCTTCATGAACTGATCCGAGTCCCACTTGCCGCCTTCGTCCTGATGCCGGGCGAGCCAGGCGAGCGCCAGTTCGACCGCGCTCTTCGCCGTGACGCCACCACCGGCCCCCCCGCCGAGGCCGATCGCCGAGTTCCAGCCTTCTCCGAGGCCGCCTTCGACCTTCTCGACCTCTTCGACCTCGACCACTTCGACCTCCGAGACCTCGGCAGGCTTCTGCTCGAGATCGCTCAGTCGCACCTTGCCGAGCAAGCCCAGGGTGGCGGCGTCGAACTTGTAGAGCACGCCGTCTTGCAGGACGAAGACGAAGTCTCCGGCGGCGGCCACCTGCCCCGATCCGGCGCCAGGGATCTGGCCCCCCGGATTCTGGGCCGGTGTGGCGATGGCCAGGACGGTGAGGAAGAACAGGGTCACGCAGCGACGGATCAAGGCACACCTCGTTCGAGAGAGAATGGTGGACGGAACAGCAACGATTCCGACCCGGGGCGGTTCAGCAGGCTATCGACTTTCTGGTCAGGCACCGAGAACCTGGATCACGACCCGCCGCCGGGCCCCGTGGCGGCGGTGTTCCCAAAGGTAGATCCCCTGCCACGTGCCCAGAGCCAGCCGACCGTCGATGACGGGAATCGACAGGTGGGTCGGCGTCAGGGCACACCGCACGTGGGCCGGCATGTCATCGGGCCCTTCCGCGGTGTGGGTCCAGAGCGGATCGCCCTCCGGAACGAGCCTGCGCAGAAACGCCTCGAGATCGCGACAAACCGCAGGGTCGGCATTCTCCTGGATGACTAGGCTGGCCGAGGTGTGCTGCACGAACAGCGTGCAGAGTCCCTCGCTGACCTCGGCATCCACGACTACGCGTTCGACCTCGCGGGTGAAGTCGGTGAGTCCGGGGCCCCGGGTCGCGAATTGCAGGATCGTCGCCATTGCGCCACGCTACCGCGACGTCGCCGGCCAGCCGACCGCGGAGTGTTGCCCGATCGACTTCGGCGCCCGCATCGACCGCCGTATGGTCGCCGCCATGCGCCGCCCTCCTCGCCTCGCTCTCTGCTGCCTGCTTGCCCTGCCGACCTTCTGCCCGAGTCAGGCAACCCCGCCACCCGCGGTCGAATGGCTGCCCGCGGCCGAGCTCGGACCGCGCCTTGCCGCGAGCACGCCGTGGCTGTCGCTCGTCGATCGCGCGACGATGACTGTCGGCCGCTACCGCCTCGCCGCCGGCGCGACCGATGGCCAGACCCCGCACGACCGCGACGAGGTCTACTACGTCCTCGGCGGCAAGGCGCAGTTCACCGTCGGCGACGAGACGCGCGCGGTCGGCGCCGGCGACATGGTGTTCGTCATGGCCGCCGCCGAGCATCGCTTCCACGACATCGAGGCCGACCTCGATCTGCTGGTCTTCTTCAGCACGGTGACGCCGGCCAGCGGCGGCATGGCCGCGGGGCCGAAGCCTTTGCGGCAGACGCCGTACGACGAGACCAGCGCCCGTGGCGCGGCGCGCATCTTCTACTGGTACGGTCCCGACTCGGCCGGCCAGCTCGTGCTCGACCACGGCCGACCGCGGTGGAATGTCGGCTACGAGAAGTTCCTGACGGCGCCATCCGGACGCCGGTGGCGCTTCGGCGAGAACTTCTGGACTACGCTCGATACCAACATCCCGCTCACGCTCGGCGGCGTCGAGGTCGCGGCCGGCCAGTACTACTGCGTGCTGCAGAACACCGCGCAGAAGGGTCTCGAGCTGCTGCTGCTCGACCCCGCAACGGTGCGCGCCCGCCACCTCGATGCCTATGAAGCCCAGAAGACCACGGGCGGACTGGGGGTGCCGCTGCGGCGGCAGCGAGCGCCGTTCGCGGCCGGCCGGCTAGCCGTCACCATGACCGTCGACCGGTCCCGCGACGATCACGGTCAGCTCGACATCCACTTCGGCCCCCACCTCCTCAGCGCCGACCTCGTCATGCATCCGGCGCTCGACAACGCGGCCGCCAGCGAAGCGCCTACCGCCGCAGAAGCGGCGGTTCTGCCGGCCGCCGCGGCAGCGACGGCGATGCCGGCGGCGGCCGCCGCCGACGTGGCCAGCATCGACGCCATCATCGCGGCACTCTACGCCACGATCTCCGGACCGGCCGGACAGCAGCGGAACTGGGACCGCCTGCGCAGCCTGTTTCACCAAGACGCCCGATTGATGCCGATCGTCAAGACCGGGGCCGGCATGCACACGGTGGTGATGACGGTCGACGATTACATCGCCCGCTCGGGTCCGTTCCTCGAGCAGAGCGGCTTCTTCGAGCACGAGATCGCGCGCCGGACCGACGCGTTCGGCGACTTCGCCCAGGTGTTCTCGACCTACGAGGGTCGCCGCGCCGAGGGCGACGCCGAGCCGTTCCTGCGCGGCATCAACTCGCTGCAGCTCGTGCACGAGAACGACCGCTGGTACGTGCTACAGATCGTGTGGCAGCAGGAACGCGACGCCGGCCCGATCCCGGCGCGGTATCTGCCGGGCAAGTGACGGCGTCGCATTCGAGATCGGCAAAGGCGTGCCGAATCGCGAGCTGACAACCGTGCCGGGCTCGGCATAGACTCGGCCGCCGCGTGGTCACGACTCCCAGAAAGCGACGATGGCGACGGCGCCTGTTCGGCGCCGCCTTCGGCCTCGTCTTCGGGCTGATACTGGCGGAGGGCACGCTGCGCCTGCTCGGCTACTCCCCCGCCCACGTCAACCCGTTGCGGGCGTTCCATTGCGCCGACCCCGTGCTCGTCTACCGCGGCCGACCCGATGTCGTCGGGCGCTTCCGTCGCCCGCAGTTCGACGTCGAGGTGCGCCACGATCACCGCGGCTTCCGCATGCCCGAAGCGGTGCGCGACCGCAATGAGGTCGCGGGCACGATCCACTGCTTCGGCGACTCGTTCACCTGGGGCTGGGGCGTCGAGACCGGCGAGGTCTTCACCGACGTGCTGCGTCGGGCACTGCCCGATCAGGCGGTGCGCAACTACGGCATCAACGGCAGCGGCACCGCCCTGCACCTGCGGCTGCTCGAGACCGAGGTCCGACGCGACGTCAGACCCGGCGACCGCGTGCTGCTGATGCTGTTCTACAACGACTACTTCGACAACACCGTGACGACGCGTCTGCACGGCCGCATCGAAGGCGACCGCGTGATCGAGGTCGTGCCCGCGGGCGAGTTCGATTCGTCGCTCGGCCAGTGGCTCAAGGAACACTGCTACCTCGCCAACTTCGCCGCCCATGTCTTCGACATGCAGAAGGCCAGTCGCATGGCGGCCGAACAGCGCGCCTCGACCGACCCGCGCGGCGACGGGCCGTCGCCGACCCAGACCCGCATCATGCGCCACTTCCTCGCGCGCTTCCGTGATGTCTGCCAAGAGCTCGGGGCCGAGTTCGCGCTCGTCTGGGTGCCCGATTCGCGCGACGTCGACGCGCGCGCGCACGGCCGGCCGAGCGTGTTCTTCGACGCGGTGACCGACCTGGCCAAGGGCCTCGACGTCGAGTTGATCGACCCGACCGATGCGCTGGTCGCGGCGGCGCAGGGCGGCGCCGTCACCTACTTCGACGGCGACGAACACTGGACGCCGGCCGGACACGCGACGGTCGCCGAGGTCCTGGCGCAACGACTGCGCTGAGCAGCGGAGCCTGCCATGCTGGCCCGTGCCAAAGCGTTGTTCTCGAGCCAGGCACCCGGTCGACGTCACCTCGGCACGGCCCGCGCGGCCTCCAGCCTGACCTGCCAGGCCGCGGCCTCGTTCGCGTTCCCGGTCGCTGCGTAGAAGTCCACGAGTCGGGCGAGGGCCTCCGGGATACGTGTCCGTCCACCCGGCGGAATGGACGCCTCGCGTGCCTTCATGCCGCGGTAACCGGCCAGGAGTTCGCGCTCGGCCTCGTCGAACTCCTGCTGGCGCATGAGGACCTCGCCGAGCATCGACCGGGCATAGAACGTCCGCCAGTTGCCGGCCTGCTTCTCATCGCTCTCGCGAATGGCCAGGCACTCTCGCAACCTCGCCTCCGCCCCGGCCACATCACCGCTGGCGTTGAGCGTGAACGCCAGCGTGCTCAGGCAATCGGCGGTGAAGGCCGTCCGCTCGAGCCCGAGGCGCCGCAGCATGGCCAACGAATCGACATAGAGCCGCTGCGCTGCCGCGAACTTCTCCTGGAGCAGGCAGACATAGGCCAGGTCGTCCTGACAGCCCGCCACCTTCCTGTGGTCGCCCGGCCACAGTCGCCGGACCATCGCCAGCGCGTCGCGTGCGATCGGTTCGGCTTCGGCCGCTCTGCCGCGGATGATGAGGAGCGAGCTCAGTGAGCTCAGACATCCCGCCAGCAGCGGGTGATCTCCCGGAGTCCGCAGCATCGCCTCCGCTCTTCGTGTGAGCCGTTCGGCCTCGTCGAGCTCTTCGTGTTCGCCGAGATTCCGAAGTGCCCCGGCCAGTGACAGCAGCACCTTCGCGACCTCGGGATGGCTGTCGCCGTACAGGCGCTCGTTCATCGCCAACGCCTCGCGCAGCACCGGCTCGGCCGCCTCATGGTTGCGCATGCGCAACAGGATGGTCCCCAGGCTCCGGAGGCAGACGGCGAGATCCGGGCGGTCGGCGCCAGACAGGCGCCGCATCATCGCCAGCGCACCGCCGCAGAACCGCTCGGCCTCGGCGAACCTGCCGGTCGCGGCCGACAGCCGCGCCAGGTCGTGCAACGCCCGGGTCTTCGCAGCGTGGTCCCCGGCATGGGTCGCGCGCGCCTTGGTGTCGGCGCGCACCAACATCTCCGCGGCGGCATCGTGAGACGCCAGCTCCCGATAGGCGTTGCCGATCGTGCTGCACAGCCGCAGCTCGGCCTCCAGGTTGCCCTCGAGGTCACCGTCCTTGATGCGCTGCGCCGCCGCATCCATCAGCTCGACGAGCATCGTCGTGTCCCGCCCCAGGGCGACGCTGGGCCCGACCCCCTCGAGCGTCTGGCTCATGAAATCGGCGATGTGGTCCGCCTGTTCGCGCTGCGACTCGGCCTCGCGCCACAGCCACAGCGACGCCAGCAGGCCGATGGCGATGAACACCGTCAGCGTGCTGCCGACGATCGCCGTGCGCCGGAGGCCTGCCACCCGCACCTTCGCCTCCGCGGCCTCGATCCGCGCGTCGTGCCCGCGCCTCTCGGTCGCGGCGAGGTACTCGCGAATACCGGCGGCGACCTGCTCCGCGGACTGCGGCCGGGCGGCGGGAGCCGGCATCAGACATGCCTGCACCAGTTCGATGAGCTCCGGCTCCGCGCCGCACGCCGCGAGTCGCGCCTGCGCGTCGTCGAGCTTGCACAGCGCCGCCATGCCGATCATCTCGTTCCGATCACCGACGTACGGCGGCTTGCCGGTCAGGATCTCACAGAGGATGGCGCCGAGCGCGAACACGTCGCTGCGTTCGTCCATCGCCTCGACGTCACCGCGCGCCTGCTCGGGCGGCATGTAGCCGGGCGTTCCCATCACCGAACCCATGACGGACTGGGTGCCGTGCCCGCTCGAGCGCGACGTCTCGATGACGCTCAGATCGGCCTGGCGGGCCACCGACCGCTGCTCGTCGGCGACGCCGCCCTGGTGCAGCACCTTGCCCATGCCCCAGTCGACGACCTGCACCTCGCCGAAGCTGCCGATCATGACGTTGGCCGGCTTGAGGTCGCGGTGCACGACGCCACGCGCATGGGCATACGCCATCGTCTGGCAGACCTGCTCGAAGATCGACACGAAGGCGTGGCGGTCGACCGCCGCCGAGGTGCGGTCGCCGAGCTTCTTCGCCAGCGTGACGCCCTTGACCAGCTTCATGGCGAAGAACGGCTTGCCGTCGACGATGCCGAGGTCGTAGACCGGCACGATGCCGGGGTGCTGCAGCTGGCCGCCGATCTGCGCCTCCTCGACGAACCGATGCACGATCGATGGATCGCCGCGGTAGCGCTCGTGCAGGAACTTCATCGCCACGTCGCGGCCGAGGTCCTGGTCGTGGGCCCGGTGCACGGCGCCGACGCCGCCATGGCCGAGTTCGCCCTGCACGACGTACTTGCCGGCTTCGATCCGCCGGTCCGGCCCGAGCGGCCGCAGCATCGGCGTGTCACCGGCACCGCCGGGCTCGCGCAGCGTGATGCTGGGCTGGGCGCCCGTCAGGTCGGCGATCTGCGCGAGCACGCTGAGCGCGGGAATGGAGGCGGAGCCGTAGGCGAGGGCGAGTCCCTTGTCGACCTCGTCGGGGATCGGGTCGGGCGCGGCGAAGTTGTCGGGGTCAGTCATCGGGACCGTGGGACCACGGGTGTACGGCAACTTCTCGCAGCCACCGACTCTCATCAGGCAATTACCGAAAGTCGAGGACCGCGCGACACCGGATCGACAATTCCCGCATTCCGGTGATGAGCACCGACCGGCAGGTGAAGTCCGCGTGTCCGACGCATGCGCCGTCCGGCTTCGCGCCGCGGAGTCGCGGTCGCCGCCAACCCCCTTCACAGGAATGCACACCATGAGACCTCCCGTTCCCGCGCTGTTCACCATCGCCCTGTCGGCGACCCTGACCGCGCAGAGTCCGATCTTCGCCACCTACGGCTCCGGTTGCGCCGGCACGATGCCGGTCTCGGCCCTGACGCTCGCGACACCGCCGGTGCAGGGCAGCACCTTCGGTTTCGATCTCGATCACCTGCCCGCCAACGCGGCCTTCGTGCTGACCGGCTTCGACCGGAACTACTGGAGCGTCGTCGGCCCGCTGCCCTACGAGGGGTACGTATCAGGGGCTGCCGGGCTGCTACCTGCGCGTGCGGCCCGATGCCAACCTGCTGCTCCTCGGCAGCGGCAATCAGGCCAGCTACTCGCTGACGATTCCCGCGGGCACGAGTCTGACCGGGGTGCTGTTCTTCCAGCAGGCGGTCGTGCTCGACGCCGGCGCCAACGCGGCGGGCTTCGTGCTGTCGGATGCCGTCGAGGTCGTGGTCGGTGAGCCGGGCTGGCCACTCGGCGGGCCGCCGTTGGCGGACATGAGACCGGTCGCGTCGGGGCCGTACTTCATGGGGTCGCCGGCCGTGGGCGGCACCGCGATGCCGACGCACCAGGTCGACCTGGTGCGGCCCTTCTGGCTCGGTGGACACGAGGTCACGCAGGCCGAGTTCCAGGCGTTGATGAACGGCAACCCGTCGTTCTACAGGGGGCCGAACCTGCCGGTCGACTCCGTCTCCTGGAACGACGCGATGGCGTACTGCGCCGCACTGACGGCTCGGGAAGCCGCCGCCGGCCGGTTGCCGGCGGGCTACCAGTACCGCCTGCCGACCGAGGCGGAGTGGGAGTACGGCTGCCGCGCGGGTACGACGACGGAGTGGAACACGGGGACCAGCCTGTCGCCGGCGAACGCGAACATCGCCAGCTCCGTCGGCCAGACCAGCCCGGTCGGCAGCTACGCTGCGAATCCGTGGGGGCTCTCCGACATGCACGGCAACGTCTGGGAGTGGTGCCTCGACAGCTGGGACGGCAGCGCCAACTACCCCGCCGGCCCGGTCTCGAACCCCTATGTCCGAAGCGGCCCCGATCGCGTCGTCCGCGGCGGCGGCTACGGTGATACCGCCAACAGCTGCCGCTCCGCACGCCGGCTCGGCTACGCCCCGACGGTCCGCCAGGACTGGGTGGGCTTCCGGGTCGCGCTCGCGCCTTCGCTGCTGGTCGCCGACGGCATGGTGCCGATCGCGGCGGGCACGTTCCTGATGGGCTCACCCGATCCTGCCAACCCCGCCAACGAACGGCCCGTTCACACCGTCAACATCACGGAACCCTTCTGGATCGCCGCGCACGAGGTCACCCAGACCGAGTACCAGGCATTGATGAACAACAACCCATCGAACTTCGCCGGCGCCAACCGGCCGGTCGAGATGGTCAGCTGGGACGACGCGCGCAACTACTGCGCGGCGCTGACGGCCCAGCAGGCCGCCATCGGCGGGGTGCCCGCCGGCTACCGGTATCGCCTGCCGACCGAGGCGGAGTGGGAGTACTGCTGTCGCGCCGGAACCCAGACGGAGTGGAACACGGGCAACTGGCTGACCATCGCCGAGGCGAACTTCGGCAACCCGTCCGCGTCGACCGCGGCCGTCGGCAGTTACCCGGCGAACCCGTGGGGGCTCTCCGACATGCACGGCAATGTCTGGGAGTGGTGCCTCGACAGCTGGGACGGCAGCGCCAACTACCCGTCGACTGCCGTCTCCGATCCGTACGTCACCATCGGGCCCTACCGGGCGATGCGCGGCGGCAGCTGGTATCACACCCGCGACCGCTGTCGTTCCCCCTTCCGGCACTCGCAACCCCCGGCGGCAAGGTGGTTCGACGTCGGCTTCCGGGTCGTGCTCGCGCCGGCTCTCTGACACTCACCGGCTCAACCCAACGCCGCGAGCAGCTTCCGGCACTCCTCATCGAGGTCGACTCCGGCCGGGGCGTGCGCCGCGACCACCTCGCGCAGACAGCGATAGAACTCGGTGCGCGCCTTGCGATAGGCGTTGTGCACTTCCTGCGCCGGCACGCCCCAGCTCGCCGCGATGTCGCGGATCATCTCGTCGCCGCCGAAGCGCCGCTCGAGCAGATCGAGCCGGCGCTGCCCGGCCTCGCCATCGGCGCCCGCCAGTTCGCGGTGCCGCTTCTTGGCCTGGAACACCATGGCGCGGGCCCAGCTGCGATCGAACATCGTCGCCTGACCGGCGTCGTCAGCGGCGACCTGCTCCAGCCAGGCGCTGTCCTCGGGCCGCAACCGCCCGCGCTCGAGCGCCCGCTTCTCGAAGCGACAGGCCACGTTTCGCGCCACCCCGTACAGCAGTCCGCGGAAGTCGCCGCGGCCGGGGTCGGCCCGCTGCAACACGCCCTCCGGTCGGAGGCACTCGACGAACACCTCCTGGGAGGCGTCGTCGACATCGGCGAGATGGTGGCGGCCGCGCCAGCGGGCGCCGAGGTAATCGCGAATCGTCGCGGCGTACAGCAGCGTGAACGTCGACCGCGCCACCTTGTCACCTGCCGCCGCGGCGCGCAGCATCGTCCAGCAGGTGTCCTTGCCATCCGGCGTCACCGCGTCATGCTAGGCTCACCAGTCACCGGGAATCGCCATTTCGGGGTTTTGCTGATGAGAATCGATCGGCAGGCGAAGTCCATCTGATCCGGCGCGTCCCCGCTCGCGCCTCCCACTCGCCCCGCCGTTCCCATGTCCAAGCCCGCCCTCGCCGTCGCACTCGCTCTCACATACTTCGGCACGTCGATGCCCGTCCTGGCCCAGGTGGCCTGCGACCCGATGCCGACGCAGACCATCCATTCCCACGATCCGTGGAACGCCACCGGCTACGGCGGCAACGGCATCTCGGCCTCGATCAACCTGATCTTCGACCTCGAGGTCAAGTGCAGCGCGATCGAGCTCGGCGACCTCGGCACGATCCTCTACGACCAGGGCGTCGGCAATCCCCCCGTCCCCGATCAACGCGGCAACATAGGCATCGTCAACATCTACACGTTCCCCACCACGCGCACCGGCAACACCGGCAGCATGGCGGGCTGGACCCATGTCGGCAGAGGCGAGGTGGCGGTCACGGCCTTCCAGAACGGTTACTCGCCGATCACGAATCTCGTCGACCCGCTGACCAACGGGCCGGTCACGCAGACGAGCGGTTCCTATGGGGTCGCCATCGAGCTGCTGCCGACCAACGCCATCGGCACGCCACCGCCGACCGGGACCAACGGGGCCAATGCCGGCTCGCTGCACACGCTCGCCAACAGCGCCAAAGCCGCCAACAGCTGGGAAGACCAGTACGTCAAGATCACCAACGATGGCTTCATGCCCGGTGGCTGGCAGGTGACCGGCGCCGGCCAAGGCCCGTTCCCGCTCAGCCCGAGCCCGAACGTCAGTCCGGTCTTCGGCAGCATGAACCTCGTCATGGACTACGACGTGACCGCCGCAGCCGGCGGCTCGATCGCCTATGGCGATGGCTGCTACGCGCGGCATCGGACCGCCTACGAGGACTTCGCTCCGAGCCTCACCGGCCCCGACCTGGTCGACCCGACCACCCCGATCGGTACGGGCGGCGGCATGACCTGGACCTTCCTCGGCTCGAACTACCTGGTGACGCCAGGCGCCCCCGCCTACGTCACGCCGACGAGCGCGAGCATCACGACCGGCCCGTACGGCACAAGCACCACGACGTCGTGGGCCGGCGCGATCTCCACGGCCTACTCGTTCCCGACGACCTGGAGCAACGGCGGCTTCGAACACCCGGCCGGCGTAGCGACGCAGTTCGGCGTCAGCTCCAGGGGCTTCGTCTACCTCGGCGACGTCACCGTCGCCTCGGCGTTGACCTGCGGTCCGCCCAATGGCTTCCTGACCGGCGCGACGCAGTACGAGCCGAGCATCCGCCCGTTCCACGCCTACCTCGACCCGACCCTCGGCGGTGGCATCCACGTCGACTTCGATCCGGCGACGCCGCCGCAATGGGTCCGCGTCAGCTGGGACCGGCTGCAGGAGCCCGGCATCCCGACGTCGGTCTCGACCTTCTCGCTGACCATGCATGACGGCGGCAACGTCGAGATCGCCTATGCGAGCCTCTCGAACCGGACCATGGCCAGTCCGTACGGCGACGCCCTGGTCGGCTACTTCGAAGGCAACGACGCGCCGATCGGGCCGGCGCTCGACTGGTCGGCAGGTGATCAGCCCGCTGCCGCAGACCGGCAACGGCGACGCGCCGCCAATCCTCGACCTGGACGCGTGCCCGCGGCTCGGCACCACGGTCCACTTCGTCACCGGCAACATCACGCCCGGTACCCTCGGCGGCGTCTTCCTCGTCAGCCTCGATGCGACCGCGCCGGCGAGCCTGGCGGCGTTCGGCGCCGACGGCTGCTTCGGCCACATCGACCTCCAGAACGGCTTCGTCGGCTCGAGCTTCATGGGATTGAACGCGAACCAGGAGATCAGCGTGCAACTCGTGATCCCGAACAACCCCGCGTTCCTGTCGACCAACTTCCACTCCCAGACCCTGACGCTGCTGCCGGGCATCAACGCGCTGGGGGCACAATCGACGAACGGGCTCTGCGCCAACATCGGCATCTGAAGGTACGGTGCCAGGACCGGAAACCACCTGTCGGCCCCAGGCGACGGCCGTGGAGGTGGTTTTTGTTCCTGGCACCGTTGGCCCGCCGGACACGCGACGGTCGCCGGAGTCCTGGCCTGACGACCGGGGCGATAGTCCCCGATCCAGCCGACCGACCATCGCGGCGTTGACGCCCGGAGATCGTCGAGCGATGGTGAGTGCAGGAGCCCGCCGCCACCGGCAGCGCACCACCTGCCACCGCCGAGGAACGCCATGCTTGCCACCGCCTTGTTGTTGTCGACGTTCGCCTGGTTCCCCCAGGAACCGCTGCGCATCGGCGTGATCGGCGCCGAAGAACGGGGCTCGCCCGACGTCGCGTTCATGCGCGGTGTGCGCCACGCCGCCGAGTCCATCAACAAGAGCGGCGGTGTCGACGGAGCCAAGATCGAGGTGGTGCTGCAGCCGGCCACCACCGGCAAGGAGGTCGCCGCCGCCGTCACCGCGCTGCGCGCCGCCGGGATCCACGGCATGGTCGCGCCGCTCGAGCCCGGCCTCGCCGCCGCGGCGCAGAAGGCCATCGGCAAGGACCTGCCGATGTTGCGCTTCGGCACCGACCAGCAGGCGGTCGTCCCGATCGTGGACCGGTTGCTCGAGCAGCATCTCTGCATGACCCGGGTCGGCCTGATCCGCGATCGGTCGAAGACATCGCGCGAATTCGGCAAGGCGCTGGCGGCAGGGCTGACCGCGCCGACGCAACTGCTGTGGGAGCTCGAGGTCACCACGGCGCCGAAGAAGGTGCAGAAGCAGTTCGAGAAGGACCGACCCGAGATCCTCGTGTTCGACACCGAGCCCGACGCCGCGATCCGCTTCCTCGACGAGATGCTGGCCGCCGATCCGATCCCGATCGTGCTTCTGCCGCGCAGCTACGGCGCCGGCATGCTGCAGCAGCAGCGCACGGTGCTGTTCGTCGCCGGCCTGTCGCCATCGCAGACGTCGACCGACAGCGTGTTCCGCCGCGACTACGACCGCTCGCACGGCATCGCCGGGCTCGGCGCCGCCGAAGGCTACGAGTCGCTGTCGACGCTGGCCCGCGCCTTCCAGACCGCCGGCAGCCGAGAACCTGCCGCCGTGCAGCAGGCGCTGCAGCAGCTCACCATCGAAGGCGTGCGCGGCCGCTACGGCTTCGACGCCGGGCTCGACGCGTTCGCGGCGCCGATCGGGGTCTGGATCGTCGACGACGGCCGCGCCGTCCCGTACTCGCCGCTGGTCGTGCCGATCGGCCAGGTCGGCACCGCCGCCGACGCCACGGCGACCGAGAAGCGCAAGCCGCAAGACACCATCGGCGTGCCGTTCGGGACCTGGCGGACGCGGCGGTTCGTGCCCGAGGAAGGGTCGCAATGGGTGCTCTGCATGTGGGCCGATGACGGCGGCTACGCGACGAGCGCCAACGACCTCGAGCAGCTCGGGCTGTCCACCGGCGGCAAGGTGCCGCTCGTCGATCACCTCGTGCGCGAGGAGATCTTCGCCCGCGTGCTCGCCATCACCTCGACCAAGTACCTGCGCAACGAGGACGGCACGGCGGTTCCCGGCAAGAGCCTGCGCATCTGCTTCGTGACCGACGTCGACGAGACGCAGCGCAAGAAGAAGAAGCTGCGGCTGTGGCCGGCGCGCTTCGGCGGCGATCACGAAGGCGCCGGCGGCGAGGCGTTCGGCACCTTCTGCCGCGTCTACACCATGTTCATCCGGCGCACGATCTTCCAGACCAACGCGCTGAAGCCGGCGCTCGGCGCCGACGATCGCCGCTACCTCGACGGCACCTACGTGTTCGGCACCGACTACGCCATGGACCGCCGCAGCGAGATGATCCGGGCGCTGATCAACGGCTACGCCGGTTCGATGGCGCTGACGCTGGCGCACGAAGTCGGCCACCTCGCCAGCCTCGGGCACGTCACCGACGATCCGGCCGAGATCATGAACGTCGAGGAAGGCGCCGGCATCGACTACCCGCAGGCGCACTTCGGCCAGGGTTCGCTCGACATCCTCGAGAACCGGCTCGGCATCGTCGGCGAGACCACGACCAAGCGCCGCTGACGGCGGCGGTCGGAGCAGCGCCCGGCGTAGGTCACCGGCGCGAGAACTTCGCCGGCAGCCAGATCACGACCGTGCCCCAGAGCGTGCACCAGATCGTGCCGGCGACCGACGTCAGCACGCCCTGCAACAGCCCCCACCCGATCTTGCCGAGCGCCGTCGCCGCGATCGGCGCCGCCCGATTGTCAGGGTCGGACGGGCCGCCGTTGTAGAAGCGGCCGTGATTCCACTCGAGGAACTGACCGGTGGTGTAGGCCAACGTGTTGGTGATCCCCCACACGATCAGGCAGAGCAGCGCCATCGTGCCCAGCACCGCGGGCCAGCGGATCGGACCCCACTGCCGGCGGATCCCGATCACGAGAAAGGCGATCGGCATCACGTAGTAGACGCCGAAGAACATCGCGACGCCCGGGGCCATGAACTCGAGGCCGTAGCGGATCAGACCGATGGCGAGGCCGAGCAGGGCGAGCGGGCGGAGGCGGGCACCGAGGCTGGGAACGTCCGTCATCGGGGCGAACGTAGCCGCCGCGGCGGGCAACGGCCAGCGGTCGTCGCGAGGCCTTCCGCAGGGTTCGGTGTGACAACGCGCCCTTCCTGCTGCTCGGCATCGCATGGCCGATTCGCGGCCAGCCAACAACAGGAACCAATCATGAACTCCCCGACCTTCTTCGCGGCAGTCTTGCTGGCCGGCATGGCGTCCGGCGTCAGCGCCCAGAACATGTTGAGCTACG
>JAGQRA010000693.1 GCA_020425885.1 Planctomycetota bacterium
GGATGGCCTGGCGCCGAAGGAGATCGCCCGCCGGCTCGGCATCTCCGACGAGGCCGCCAGGCAGCGGATCTCACGCGGCCTGGCTCGCATCCGACTGCGCATGGAGCGAGAGCACGGCGCCGGTCGCGGAGGCTGGATCGCCGCCTTCCTGCCCTTGCTGGATGCGCCGCATCCTGCCGCGCCGCCGGTGGCCACCGCCGGCCCCGGCATCCTGCCGTGGCTCGGTGGAGTGGTGGCGTGTGCGGCCGCCGTCGGATTGCTGGTCTTCCTGATGAACGGCGAACCGACGCCGGTCGAACCGAAGGTCGTCACCACGGCGGCCGCTCCTGTCCCGGCCACGGGCGAACTCATCGTTCGCGAGGTCGCCGAAGCACCGGCGGTCGCCGAAGCGGCGGCGCCGCCCGAACCGCTCGACCTCGATCTGGATCTGCACGGTCGCGTCGTGGACGACGACGGGAATGCGGTGCCGGGGGCGCTGGTCGAGGCGCTCGTCGTGAACGACACGGCCTACCACGTCGAGCCGATGATCACCGCGCCGGTGCTGGCCTCGTGCCGCACCGATGGCGAGGGTGGGTTCCGTCTGCGTCTCGAACGCGGGGCCGCTGCCGACCTGCGGGTGACGGCTTCACCTTTCGGCTGCGAGTGGCTGCCGGATCGGCGGGCCGGGGAACTGGTCGACGTCACCATGCGCCCCGCCGCCACCTTGCGCGGTCGGATAGTCGATGATGACGGCATGCCCGTGCCCGACGTGGCGGTCCGTTTCGTGCGCATGTGGCTGGCGAATGGCGTGACCCGCGAGGTCTGGCGCGGCGAGGTCGACCCGACCGGGCGGTTCGAGGTCCCGGGCCTGGCGGCCGGTCGCGGCGCGCTCGAAGTCGAGTCAGGCGGGGCGACCTGTCTCCCCCTGGTCCTGACCTTGCCGGCCGGCCAGAGCGTGGATCAGGATGTCACGATCGATGTCGGCGCGATCGCGCGCGGCGTCGTCGTCGACGCCGAGTCGGGTCAGCCGATCGCCGGCGCCGAGGTCCGAGGGGCGCGTGCCGTTCCGGAGAGCACCGGTGATGCTGCACTTCCCGCGAACCCGCGCGTGATCGGCAGGTCGTGGCATGCGGCGGACGCGGTCGCCACCGATGCATGGGGCAAGTTCGAGGTCAGATTGCCATCGGACTTCATGTACCGGCAGGTCCATGTGGCCGCCGCTGGCTACGCGCCCGTGGCCCGCGCGGTGCCGGCGGACGCTAACGCGAATCTGCGCATCGAGATGCAGCGCGGTTGGGCGCTGCATGGCGTAATCGTCGATCCGGACGGGACCCCGGTCGGTGCGGCGCGGATCACGGCCGAGGCATGGGGCAGCGGCGAAGGAATCGCGCAGGGCGATTGGCGGCAGGTCGTGACCGCGGACGACGGCAGCTTCGAGCTGTCGGCGCTGCGTCCGGGCATTCGATATCGGTTCCTGGTGGAGCCCGCGCAGCCATCGGCTCTCGCCGCGATCGTGATCGCGCACGAGACTCGGGTCTCCGGCGAGGATCGGGACCTCGGTCGCATCGTGGTGCCGACCGCGACCCGGTTGGGAGGGCGCGTCTGCGGGCGCGACGGGGCAGCCCGCGCCGGCATCTACATCCTCGTCACCGATGCCAACGGTCACGCCCGCCGCGTTCGCAGCGACGATCGCGGCCGCTTCTCCTGTCGCGGCGTGCCGCCGGGCGAGGTGACGCTGGCGGTCTCGGGCCAGCAGGTGGTCGTGATTGCGAGCGCCGGAGAGCCACTCGAGGACGTCGTGTTCGAGATCGATGCCGACGGGGTCTGCGGCGTCGTGACCGATGTGTTCGGGGTTCCCGTCCACAACGCCTTGGTCATGCTCGTGCCCGAAGACCGGTCCTGCAAGGCGCTGCGCTACGTCACCGATCCGGAGGGTCGCTTCGCGTTCCCGGTGGCGCCGGCTCCGGTCTACGGGCTCACCGCGGCGCCGAACTCGATCCATCTGCCGGGCGGTGATCGCATGGTCTGCCCGGCGCGGATCGCCGACGTGATGCCGGGGCCTGGCGAGGTCCATGTCGTGTTGCCGGCGGCGGTGGCGACCCGCGGCACCGTCCGCGACGCCGCCGGGGAGCCGTGCGCCGACACCATCGTCTTCGCCCGTGACAACGACGGCAATCTCGTCACCTACGAGGTCACGGACGACCGCGGTGCCTTCCTTCTGCGGCTGCCCCCGGGCGTCACCGTCGACCTTGCCGTCGGCAAGGAGAGCCTGCACGACATCGTGCACCGCGGGGTCAAGGCCGGGGACCAGGACATCCAAGTCACCAGGGATCGCTGATCCCGCCGCTCGCCGAGTCAGCCAATGTCGGAATCACGTAATCCATCTCGTCCGTCTCTGTTGCTGCTGGCCGCGCTCGTGCCGCTGGTGTTCGGCAGCGCGTTGCGTGCCCAGGTCACCTACGTGAATGCGGCCGCGGCCGGCGCGAACAACGGCGCCAACTGGTCGGACGCCTACGTCGATCTGCAGACCGCGTTGCAGGCGACCACCGCCGGCGAGATCTGGGTCGCGGCCGGAACCTACTACCCCGGGTCGGCAGGCAACCGCGCGGCGACGTTCCAGCTCAGGAACGGCGTCGAACTCTACGGTGGTTTCGCCGGCACCGAGACGCAGCGGATCCAGCGCAGCGTCGCCGCCAACCCCGTGACCCTGAGCGGCGACATCGATCAGAACGACACCTACGGCACCGGTGCGGCCTGGTGGCGCACGGGCTGGAGCGGCAATGCCGGCAACAGCTATCACATCGTCACCGGTTCGGGAACCGACGCCACCGCCGTGCTCGACGGGTTCCGGATGTTCGCCGCCCGGGCCGACGATCCGGCGAACCACGCCGGTGGCGGGCTCTACGTGAACGCCGGCAGTCCGACGCTCCGCAACTGCACGATCCAGTATTGCGCCGTCGGCTACGGCTCTTCGGCCTATCTCAACGACTGCGGTTCGACCTTCGAGAACTGCGTCATCCGCGATGGTTACACGTGCAATTGCGGCAGCGGGGGCTGGGTCAGCGGGGCCCTGGTCTATGGCACATCGAACGTGACCTTCACCGACTGCGCGTTCATCAATCATTACTACGTGTCGGCGGGGAGCCAGGGGCGCGGCGCAGCGCTGCGGATCGATTTCGGCAGCACCTGCACGGTCGCCGGCGGTCGCTTCGAAGGCAATCAGACGGGCAACTTCTACGCCATCGGCGGCGGCACGGCGCAGGGCGCGGGCATCAACTCGAGCGGGGCCCTGGTCGTCGATCGCTGCGAGTTCATCGACAACTTCGCCCACGCCGGGGCCGGCATCGCGGCGTCGGGTCCGGTGACGATCACCAACTCGCTGTTCGCCCGCAACACCGCCGTCCCGCACGCCGAGACGTCGCAGATCACCTACGGCGACTACGGCGCGGCACTGCTGCTGTGGGGGTTCTCGGCCCAGCCATGGATCGTGACCAACTGCACGTTCGTCGACAACGACTGCGAGAAGGGCGCCGGCATCGCCAACTACGGCGCCGGTACGGCGACCGTGGCGAACTGCATCGTCTATCACAACTGGGGGCCGGCGACGCGGCCGGTGTTCATCCTGAAGCGCCAGATCACGGGTGCCGTCGACCTGTCCAACTGCTGTGTCGAAGGTCTGTTCCAGACCGAACCCGGCGAGGACCCCCCGGATCCGGCCAACTACCCCGGCTGCTTCGACACCGCGCCGGCCTTCGTCAGCGTCGCCGGCCACGACTACCACGTCCTGCCACATTCCTCGTGCATCAACTCCGGCGACCCGGCGGCGTTGCCCGGGGCCTCGGTGGATCTCGAAGGCAATCCACGCGTCGTCAACAGGCTCGACCTCGGGTGTTACGAGTTCGCCGGTCAGGCCGTGCCGTCGTTCTACACCACCAACCTCGTCGAGAACTGGCAGGCGGACTTCTCGGTCCTCAACGCCAACCCAGGCGAAGCCGTGTTCTTCCTCTACAGCTTCGCCGGTGTCGGTCCCGGTCCCTGTCTGCCGGCGCCATCCACGGTCTGCGCCGGACTGCGATCGCCGGTGGGGGTGATGCTGTGGAAGTTCGCCGACGCCTTCGGACGCGCCGACTATCGCTGGCAGCTCCCCCAGGGCGTGCCGGTGGTCACGCTGCACTTCCAGGCGGCGATGATCCGCGGTGTCGGCGCCGTCGATTCGGTGACGACCAACACGATGAGCCGGACGATCAGTCTCGAACCGTAGCCCGGATCGTTCGCGATTCGGAAGATTGGGCGAAACGGTTGGCCGATCCGGAACACAGGGGGGTGTGAACCCCGACTCCGGATTCAACCAACCTCACGACGCGCTGTTTCGGGCGGCATTCTCGGCGCCGGAGCGCGCCGCGGATCTGCTGCGGTGCATCCTGCCGGCGGACCTCGCCGCCGCGGTGGACTGGTCCACCCTGCGTCCCGTCGATGGCACGTTCGTCGATGCCGATGCGGCATCGCTACACGGACCTGCTGTTCACCGCGAAGATGAACGGTCGGCCGACGTACTTCTACGTCGTCCTCGAGCACCGGTCGACCGGCAGTCGACTCACGGTGCTGACCCTTGCCGAGTACGTCATCCGCATCCTGCGCCGGCACGCCACCGATCGTCCCGGCGAGCCGTTGCCGCCGGTCGTGCCCGTCGTCGTGCAGCATGGCAGGGGTAGGCGTGGCCCCCGGTCGTTGCGCGATCTCGTCGACTTCACCGGGATGCCCGAGTCCGTCGTGCAGGAGCACCTGCAGTTGTCCGTTCGGCTCGAGGACATCGCCGCCGTGGATGCCGAGGAGATTCGCGGTCGGCGCCTGCGAGCCGATACCCGACTGGCCCTGCTCCACCTGAAACAGGTGGCATCGGAACCGGCGACGGCGCGACTCCTGGTCTCCTGGCGCGATCTGTTCCGGATCGTCCTCGCCGACCCCGACGCAGACTATCTGCTCGATCAGCTGTTGACCTACGTGGCCACCTTGACGCGAGAGGACCGGGAGACCATCCTGGCAGCCTACGCCGCGATTCACCCGAAAGCCGAGGAACGCTTCATGCCGCTTGCCGACAAACTGCGTCAGGAAGGCCGTCAGGAAGGCCGTCAGGAAGGCCTGCGCGACATCTTGCGGATCCTGGCGGCAGAGCGGTTCGGGCCGCTGCCCGCCACCATCTCGACCGCGATCGAGAAGGCCGATGCGGACCGCCTCGATCGTTGGATCCGCCGCGTTCTGACGGCGGCGTCGTTCGAGGAACTGTTCGCCTGACGTTTGATTCGCGCCGGGATTCGCGAGCGGGCCCCGTGTGATTCGGGCACGATGTCGGGCGATGTCCCGAATCGTGTGCTACGCGGTCCTGTTCCTCATCCTCGGAATCGCAAGGGCGCAGGGCCCGGCGGATCAGCCGCAGCAGCTCGAGCCGATCGACATGTTCCGGCTCGACTACCTGATGGTCTATCCGACCGAGGAGCCGCTCGATTGGCTCGACGGCGAGCACTATCTCGTGTTCGATGCCGGTCCGGGGGCGATGCCGGGTCGAGGCAAAGCCAGCTGGAGCCGGGTCGTGGCCCGAACCGGCCAGCGCGAGCCCTACGTCGACCGCGACCAGCTCGAGAAAGCGTTGGCCGGATTGGTCGAGGATCGCGCCGCCGTGGCCGCGATCGACGACGCCGACTCCTTCACCTGGAACGACGCCCACACCATGTTCGTCGTCAATGCCGGCAACGATCTCTACGCCGGCGGACTCGACGGCGGGCTGCAGCGGCTGACCGGGACGCCCGAGGACGAAGAGGTCGGCGTCCGCATTTCGCCCGATGGCAGCAGCGTCGCGTTCGTGGCGCGGCACAACCTGCACGTCGTCGGCAGCTCGGGCGGGGAGGTTCGCGCGCTCACGACCGAGGGGCACGCGGATCTGTTCTGCGGCCGCCTCGACTGGGTCTATCAGGAGGAGCTCTACGGGCGCGGCAACTTCCAGGGCTACTGGTGGTCGCCAGACAGCAAGCGGATCGCCCTGCTGCGTCTCGACGAGTCACCGGTGGCGGAGTTCGTCATCGTTCGCGAGGAGCCGGCCCGTCCCGAGATCGAGCGCACCAACTACCCGAAGGTCGGCGAGCCCAACCCGATCGTCGACATCGGCGTCATCGACGTCGGTAGCGGGGAGACGAAGTGGTTCGACCTCGCCGAGTACCCGGCCGAGGACCGCCTCGTGGTCCGCGTCACGTGGGCGCCCGACAGCGCCGAGGTGCTGTTCCAGGTGCAGGGGCGCGAGCAGATCTGGCTCGACATGCTGGCCGGAGACCCGGCGGCGGGCACGGTTCGCAAGCTGTGGCGCGAGGACAGCGACTGCTGGGTCGAGGCCGGGCCCGAGCCGGTCTGGTTGGCGGGCGGCGCCGAGTTCCTGTGGCTCAGCGAGCGCGACGGGTTCCGTCACGTCTACCGCTACGGTCGCGATGGCGCGCTCCGCGGACGTTTGACGGCGGGCGAATGGCAGGTGCTCGAGACGATCGCCGTCGACGAGGCCGCGGGCGTGCTCTACGCCACCGCGGACAAGGAGAGCCCGCTGCAGGCCCAGCTCTACGCCATCCCGCTCGCGGGTGGCGAGATGAAGCGCATCACGGCGGCGCGCGGCACGCACGGCATCGACATGGCTCCGGATCAAGCGACGTTCCTCGACCGCCACAGCGACGCGACGACGCCGCCATCGACCTCGCTGTGCGCGATCGATGGCAAGAAGCTGCGCGGCGTGGCGAAGCCGCGGTCGCAGATGATGGCGCCGTACGATCTGGTCGAGCCGGAGTTCCACATCGTGCCGGCCCGCGACGGCTACGGCATGCAGGCGATGCTGCTCAAGCCGCACGACTTCGACACCGAGAAGCGCTATCCGGTCGTGCAGTTCACCTACTCGGGTCCGCACACGCCGCGCGTCCGCGACCAGTGGGGCGGCCGTGACTACCTGTGGCATCAGCTGCTCGTGCAGCGGGGCTACGTCGTGTTCGTCTGCGACAACCGATCGGCGAGCGGTACCGGCCGTCGCTACGCGAAGGCCTGCTGGAAGAGGCCCGGCCAGAGCGAGCTCAGCGATCTCGAGGACAGCGTCGATTGGCTGGCCGCGGACGGCATCGCCGATCCGGGTCGGATCGCGATCTGGGGCTGGAGCTACGGCGGCTACCAGACGCTCTACAATCTGACGCACAGCACGAAGTGGAAGTGCGGTGTCGCGGTCAATGCGGTGACCGACTGGCGCAACTACGACACCGTCTACACCGAGCGCTACTTCGGCCTGCCCGAGACCAATGCCGACGGCTACGACCGGGGCAGCGTCGTCGCCGCGGCCGCGAACCTGCACGGCTCGCTGCTGCTGATCGCCGCGACCCTGGACGACAACGTGCACCTGCAGAACAGCCTGCAGTTCCTGCAGGCGCTGCAGCTGGCGGGCAAGGACTGCGAGCTGATGCTCTACCCCGGCGTGCGGCACGGCATCGAGACGTTGCCGCAGCAGCTGAACCTGTTCGGCCGTTTTCTGCGTTTCCTGAAGGAGCGGCTGTAGGTGGCGACCGCATTCGCCGGTCCGCTGTCGCGGTTCTACGCGGGCGATGGTGGCGACGTCGCGCGGCTGGCGGCCGGGGTCGAGGCCTGGCGGGCCGATCTGCGCGCCGCGGTGGGTGCCAAGGTCGCCGCCGAACTGGTGTGGGACGAAAGCCTCGAGGTGACCCACGCCGCCGACCTCGGCGTGTCGGGCTGGCTCGCACTGCGGCTGTTCGCGTTCCATGCCGAGCGAACGGATCTCGAGATGCCCGATACCGTCCCGGCCCTGCTCGAGTTGGACTCGGAGTGGCGGGCGGCGCAGGACGCGAAGTTCCCGCGGACCCTCTACGGCCAGCTGCTCGCCTGCCGGTTGTGGCTGCCGGGTGAATTCCCGGTGACGATGCGAGTGCCGCTGCCGGACGGTGAGTCGGCCGAGGTCGGCAGCGTCGCCGTGCTCGCCGATCAGCTGCGCTGGCTCAATCAGCGTACGTTCGCGCAGGACGAGGATCGGATCGCGAGCTGGAGCGACCTGCCCGCTGCGGCCGGCGGTGAACTGCTCGACGCGGCTCGGCGCGGATTCGCCGGGCTGTGGGCGGCCGTTGTCTTCGCCCAGCGCGAGCGGGTCCCGATCGCCGTCCGCGAGTGCTGAGCGCCCGCTCGCCCGCTGCGCGTGCGTCTACGATGCTTCGGCGAGGCGAACGGCGCTGAAGCGGACCCCGTTCTTCGTCAGCGCCACCAACGGCAACCAATGCACGACCTCACCTTCGCGGTCGCGCGTCGAACTCGACGGCAGCCATTCGAGCGCGGCCGGCGCATCGCGCAGCAGCATGTCGACGACGAACTGGCGCGGGGCGACGCCGAGGAAGCCCCTGCCGGTGAGATCCTCGCCGGTCACCTGCGCCAACGCGTCGCGGAAGGTCGCGGCCTCACCGGCTTCGCCGTCGAGGATCAGGCCCACGACCTGGGTGCCGGGGGCCTCGCGCAGCATCTCGCGGGCGTTCTCGACCAGCACGCTGCGATGTTCGTCGAGCAACTCGAAGGACTGCAGCTGTTCCCCGAAGTCCTCGAACGGATCGCCATCCATCAGGGCAAGAGACGGGATGGGCCGGCGGCTGTCAACCGCCGTCGATCACTTCAGCCGATCACTTCAGTCCGGCGTAGACGCGGTGCACGTCATCGTGGTCGTCGATGCGCTCGAGGAACTCGCCGACCTCGTTCTGGGCGTCTTCGTCCAGCTCGACCGGGTCCTTGGCGACGTAGCCGAGCTCGGCGGTGGCCACGCTCCAGCCGTTCGCCCGCAGCGCGTCGGCGACGGTGTAGAGGTCGGGGATGTCGCAGAAGAAGCGACCGCCGCTCTGCTCCTCGGTCGCCGATTCGAGGGGTTCGACGTTCTGCGCGCCGGCCTCGATCGCGGCCTCCTCGATGTCGACGCCGACCTCGTCGCGCAGCGCCTCGATGATGCCGCAATGATCGAACAGGAACATGACCTTGCTGCCGAACTGGCCGTCGCGCCACAGCGACTTGATGTCCGATCCGGTGCGATTGCGATTGTCGGTCATGCACTCGACGATCAACGGCACGTTGTGCGGCGCCATGCCCTCGTAGGCGATCAACTCGTAGTTGGCGGCGTCGGCGCCGGTGCCGGAGCCCTTCTTGATCGCGCGCGCGATGACGTCGTTGCTGACCGACTGCTTGCGCGCGGCCTCGACGGCGAGCGCGAGCCGCGGGTTCATGTCCGGATCCGGCGTTCCCATCTTGGTCGCGATGGTGATCTCACGGACGAGCTTGCTGGTGATCTTCGCCTTCTTGTTGGCGGTGATCTCTTTGTTCTTCTGCAGCCACTGGCGACCCATGGAGTCCTCGTTGACGTTGGTCTGGGCGCAGGATCGCGCCTGATGGCAGGTGAGGCAAGTGCGAACCGGGGCCATCGGAAGCAGGGGCACACGGCTTGCTCGGCGGCGTGCACCTCGGGCCGTACGCCCTGCCGGCGGGACACTTCCATCCTTTGGGGGTGCCACGCCGTGCTGCCCTGGGTAGTTTCTCGATCCCCTCTCCCAGCCCGATTCGTCAGGAGTCCAAGTCTTGAGCTACGACGCTGCCATGCCCGCCAGACAGGGCCACCCCTCCGGCCTCTACATGCTCTTCTTCGCCGAGATGTGGGAGCGTTTCTGCTTCTACGGCATGAGATCGCTGCTGACCCTCTACATGGTCAGCGAGGTCTTCAAGTACTCCGACGAGAAGGCTACGGGCGTCTACGGCAGCTACAACGCGCTGATCTACCTGACGCCGATCGCGGGCGGCATCGTCGCCGACCGCCTGCTCGGCTATCGCTGGGCGATCATCCTCGGCGGCCTGCTGATGGCGGTGGGGCAGTTCACGCTGGTCGTGCAGCAGGAGTTCTTCTTCTACGCCGGCATGGCGTTCATGGTCGTCGGCAACGGCATGTTCAAGCCGAACATCTCGACGCTCGTCGGCCGGTTGTACGAGCCGGGCGACCCGCGCCGGGACGCCGGCTTCACGATCTTCTACATCGGCATCAACGTCGGCGCGTTCCTGTCGACGCTGGTCTGCGGCTACTTCGCCAAGACCCAGGACTGGACCGTCGGCTTCGGCATCGCCGGCGCCGGCATGCTGTGCGGGCTGGTGACGTTCGGGCTGGGCAAGCACCGGCTCGAGGGTCACGGCGAGCCGCCGAAGCCCGAGGCGATCAAGGCCAACCTGACCAAGGTGCTGGTCGTCTCGCTGCTGCTGGTCCCCGGCGTCTACTTCCTCCTCAGCGAGGACAACGCCGTGAAGGCGCTGCTCATCGCGGCGGTCGTCATCGTGCTCGGCAGCCTGCTCGCGACCGCCTGGAAGGAGGAGAAGGTCATGCGTGAGCGCATGTTCGTGCTGATCGTCCTGTGGTTCTTCCACATGATGTTCTGGATGTTCTTCGAGCAGGCCGGCACCTCGCTGACGCTGTTCACGGCGCGCAACATCGACCTCGACATCGGCGGTTGGGAGTTCCCGGCGGCCTGGGGTCAGTTCTTCAACCCGCTCTTCATCCTGGTGTTCGGCACCGCCTTCACGATGCTGTGGGTGGCGCTCGGCAAGCGCGACCGCGACCCGTCGATCCCGACCAAGTTCGGCCTCGGCCTGATCCAGCTCGGCCTCGGCTTCGGCGTGCTCGTCTGGGCGGCCGCCGGCGTCAAGGATACCGGCCTGGTATCGATCATGGTGCTGGCGTTCTGCTACCTGCTGCACACCACCGGCGAGCTCTGCATCTCGCCGGTCGGCCTGTCGGCCGTGACCAAGCTGGCGCCGCCGCGCATGACCGGCATGGTCATGGGCGCCTGGTTCCTGTCGATCGCGGCCGCGCACAAGGTCGCGGCGATGATCGCGGGTGAGACCGGCGCGGCGGGCAGCGAGGGCGCGACGCCGGTCGAGACCCTGCCGATCTACACGGGCGTCTTCTGGCAGATCACGCTGTTCGCCGTCGGCGCCGGCGTGCTCAGCATCCTGCTCGGCCCGCTGTTCCTGAAGCGCTGGCTGCACGGCGTCAAGTAGCACCAACCCGGACCTGACCGACGGCCGTCGCCTGACGGCCGTTTTCGTTTCTCAGCGACCCTCACCGTCTCGTCGAACCCGCCGCCATGTTCACCGACCATCCCAAGGGCCTGTTCCGCCTGTTCTTCATCGAGATGTGGGAGCGCCTCGCCTTCTACACGATGGTGGGCATCCTGCTGCTCTATGCCACCGACACCGAGAGCGGCGGCCTCGGCTGGAGCAAGGCGGTCGGCAACGAGATCTACGGTCTCTACCTCGCGTTCGTCTACTTCACGCCCTACCTCGGCGGTCTGATCGCCGATCGCTTCCTCGGCTACCGCCGATCGGTGTTGATCGGCGGTCTGCTGTTCGCGACCGGCTTCTTCCTGCTGACGACGGGGCAGAAATGGGCGTTCCCGACCGGGCTCGTGTTCCTGTGCTGCGGCAACGGCCTGTTCAAGCCGAACATCTCGGCGATGGTCGGCAACCTCTACGAGAAGGGCGACCCCAAACGCGACGCCGGCTTCAACATCTTCTACATGGGCATCAACATCGGTGCCTTCGTCGCCAACTTCCTGGCGGCGATCATGCGCAATGCCTTCTGGTGGGAGATGGTGTTCCTGGCCGCCGGCATCGGCATGTTGATCTCGGTCGCGATCCTGCTGGCGAGCTGGAAGGTGCTCGACAAGGCCGACGTCGAGCCCGGCAACAAGCCCGGTGACACGCCGTTCGCCGAGATCATGCAGAACATCCTCGGGCCGGCGCTGGTGCTCGGGATCCTCGGCTGGGCCGTCGCCAACTACCTGCTGCCGGCGGCCGCGACCAAGCTCGTGCGACCGTCCGACTTCGGCTTCCTGATCGGCGCGATCCCGATCCTGCTGTTCTTCGCACGGCTGTCGCACAAGGCGACCGATGACGAGAAGCCCGGCCTGCAGGCGCTGATGCCGATCTACCTGGCCGGTGGCACCTTCTTCATGGTGCTGCACCTCAACGGCAGCGCGATGACGACGTGGGCCAACGAGA
>JAGQRA010000694.1 GCA_020425885.1 Planctomycetota bacterium
GACCTGCACCTGCCGGAACAGGCGGCGTTCGACACCGGAGTCCTGACCGATGCCGACGGCGCCTTCGAGCTGCCCGGCCTGCTGCCGCGCGACTACTGCCTGCGCATCATCGACCTCGAGGCGCTGCACAGCTTCGAGACCCGGGCCTTCGCCGCCGGCACCGACAACGCGCTGATCGCGGTGCCCGAACCACCCGACCTGCAGCCGGCCTGGAGCGGCCGCGTCGTCGACGCCGACGGCAACGGCATCGCCGGCGCTTCGATCAGCGCCTCGTTGTGGGTGCCGGTCGACGGACTCGGCAGCATGCTGTTGCACGCGACCGAGGTCACCACGGCGGCCGACGGCAGCGCGTCGCTGCCGGCACAGAGCGCGACCGGGATCACGGTTCGGATCGAGTCGCCCGGCCACATGCTCGAGGCCAGGACCCGGGCGCGGATGCTCGAGCGCGAGATCGTTCTCGGCCGCATCGTCCGGTTCCGCTACCGCTCCGAGTCGGTGCCGGCTTCGCACAACCAACGCCGGCTCCAGGTCCTCGATGCCCAGGATCGCCCGCTCGTCATCGCCGGCCCCTACATGGGCTCGATCATCCGCGGCTACCAACACTACATGAACGACGGCAAGACCGGCGTGCTGATGACGAGCGAGCTCGCGACCACCCTCGTCATCTACACCGACGACGGCAGCGAGCATCGCAATCAGCCCCACCGCTTCCCGATCCACCTGCAGCCCGGTGAGATCACGGTCATCGAGTGACGCCGGCGGGAGTCCGGCTTCGAGACCGGCACTCGGGTTTCGAGAACTACTGCAAGTGACGGCGACACCAAGATTGTGAACCCGGTCGAGGGCCCCATTTCATGCTTCGAACTTCCACCTGGACTCTGTCCACTGCCACCCTCCTGCTCGCCGTGTGCCTCGTCGGCGGCTACTTCGGCGGGCGCGCGCTGGCCCCGAACGAGGATCCGAGAGCCGAACGCATCCGTCAGGTCGACGCCGAACTGGCCGCTGACACCCGGTTCGCGGCCGAAATCGAGCGGGCATTGCAGTCGCTGACCCAGGTCGAGGCGCCGGCGATCACAGCGCCCGCGGCCCTCCCCGGGTCGTCCGCAACGGCGCCGGCGACCGGCGATCCGGAGTGGGCAACGTTCGAGCGCACCGATGGCTACCTGCCGCTCATGCTCCAGGGCGGTTGCCGGCTGCTCACCGCCCGCGAGCTCTTTCGCAACGAGCACCTCAACGTCGTGGATGCCTACATCGCGCCGGCCCACCGCGAAGCCATGGCGCACTGCGTCGAGCAGTATCGTGCGATCGACGCTCGGCTCGCCGATATCGAAGCCGACGCGATCGCGCTCGAGATCGATGCCGCGATCGACCGCGGCGTCGGCGAGCGGTTCGAGGGCCGGGTCGTGCCGCACGCGTTCATGCCGGCCGAGTTCCAGAAGGCGCTGGCCGAACAGTTCGCCGCCAGTGGTCTGGCGGACGAACTGCCGAAGACCCACACGCTGTTCCCGAAGGTCGAGGGGCAGCACCACGTGACCCGCTACTTCGGCGATCACGGCATCGCGGTGCCGGTGGCGGCGATGCCGCAGACGCGCGCCGCCCGCGAAGCCCGCATGTTCGTCGCGACCGAGCTCGGCGGCGCGCTGCTGGCCTACTTCACGGGCCTGGGTCTGATGAGCGACGACTCGGCGCTGCGCGCGGGTGGAGATCTCGTCGAGTCGCTGGCTGCAGTGGCGCGGGGCAGCTGACCGACTTTCCAAACCGCGCTCTCCCGTTTCAGAAGAGGATTGATCATGAAGATCATGATGGCCCTGGCCGCGACGTTGTTCGGCGGCTTCATGGGCGTGCAAGAACAGCAGCCGAAGGCCGTGACCATATGCGAAGCGATCGGCTGCAAGGCGGCCGTGGTGATGACCCCGATCGGTGGCTGTGCTGCGGGCGCGTTCGTCACCGACGCGACGGTCAAGACCGACGGCAAGTGCATCTGCGATCGCCCGTTCGAGGGTGCGCCGCCCGAGTGCATTCCGGATCCGCAGAACCGGTCGTTCGGACGACGCTGCACGATCATCGGGCAGTTGATCGTCACCAACCCGGCGGCGCCGGCCGGTGGGTTCGGCGGTCCGGGTGATTGCGTGTGCGTCGGTGGCGTCGGGATCGACGCCGGCACGATCCGCACCTACGACGTCAACCTGGGGACGGGCCCCGACTGCCCCGGCGGCCTGGCGCAAGGCGTCTTCGACATCCGCGGCGGCGCCTGCGTGCCACAACGCGTGCCGCTGGCGCCGCTGTGTCCCGCCGGACCGCTGAAGTGCCGGATCGTCGTCTCGCTGATCTGCCTCAGCTGCCATTACGAGTGCTGATCGGATCGACCCGGGCCCGAACCGGGCTCAGGCCCGAACCGGGCTCGGGTCGGTCGTTGCGTGCGCCGACCGGATCCGACCCTCGACCGGGCCGGGACCCGCAGCTCGTTCTTCCTGCGCGCCGAGGTCTCACTGTCCGACCAACAGTCGACCGTAGTTCGAGGTCAGCGCACCGAGGCTGTTTGCGCCGGGAACCAGCGTCGCGTACTGGCCGAGCACGATCTGACCGATGATCCCGACCGCGTTCGGGATCTGGATCGTGTGC
>JAGQRA010000695.1 GCA_020425885.1 Planctomycetota bacterium
CGATCGTAGAACACGGCGACCGTCAACCGCTTGACCTCGGGCGCCAGGCGTCCGGAGCGTCGCTCGCCGATCTCGGTGACGAACTCGCGGTCCTTGGTCTCGTTCTTGCTCTGGTTCTTGCTCCTGGTGCCGGTGCCGGCGCCGCTCGTGCTGCTGATCGAACCGCCGGCGGCGAGCCCGCCCTCGTTGCTGTCGGATTCGGTGGTCGTCTTCTCCGACTTCATGATCGCCTCCGGCGGCAACACCTTCTCGGAGACGATCTCCCATTGCGGGTCGAGCTCGACGTTGACGACGACGCTGGTCTTGCCGGGCCACATCTGATCGAGCAGCTCCTGCGCCCGCGCGGTCCGCTCGACGGACATCTCGCGCTGCAGGCCGAGGAACTCCGACGAGCCGCCGCCGGCCTCGCGCTCCGGATCGTGGCGCCAGCGCTGACCGCCGTCGGCGTTCGACACGGTGATGTTCTCGAGCGGGATGCCGAGCTGCGACGACGTCAGGCTCGCGGCGGTGCGCGCGATGTCGCCGAACGCGGCGCCGACGCGCAGCATGACGAGCACGGTGGCCGTCGGGCGGCTCTCGCGGTCGCGATCGACGAACGCCCGCGTCTTGCGCGGCGGCGCCGCCGTGATCCTGACGTTGGCGACGCCGACGATCTCCCGCACCGCCGCCTCGGCCTTGCCGATCGAGGCGTTGGCGAGCTTCCAGGCCTTGGTCTCCGAATCGTCGATGATCGACGACATGCCGATGCCCGAGGTCGAACTCTGCGCCATCAATCCGGCCTCGCGGATCGCGCCGTTGGCCAGGCCAGTCTTGCCGCGGTCGACGAGCAGCGAACGACCGGCGTCATCCATGACGTAGCTGACGTTGGCCTGCTCCAGGGCCTGACGGGCCTTCGCCAGGTCGGTGCCCGAGTCCGTGGTGTAGACGACCTGGTAGCTGGGCCGGCCGGCGAACCAGACGATCCCGCCGAGCCCGGCCACGGTCGCCAGCAGCACCGAGGTCACGACCAGACGCTGACCGCCATCGAGCCGGCTCCAGATCGCCTTCAACTGGGTCAGGAAGTCACCGAATAGTGTTCGCATACGTCATACCGCCGAACGTGACAGCTTCTCCCAGGCATCGACGAGCTTGTTGCGCACCTCGAGCATGAGGTTGAACATCACCTCGCTCTTGTTGGCCGCGGCCATGATGTCGTGCAGTTCGACGCCTTCGCCGAGCACGAGCCCCTTGTACTTCTCGGCGACGTCGTTCTGCAGCGAACGAACGGCACCGAACGACTCGCTGAGCACGTTGGCGAACGATGACTCGGGCGCGATCGAACGGTCATCGCCCGACCCCTCGCGGCCGGGACGCAGCGCGTCCGCGACGGGGCCCTGGCCGCGCCCCTCGCCGACCATCTGCTGCGGCTTGAAGTGGCGGTCGTAACCGACCACCGGCGGCAGATCGAAGCCACTCATCGCTCAGCTCCCGTGTCCATCACTTGCCCATGTTCTGCACGACGTTCTGCAGCATGCTGCGGTAGGTCCGCATCGCCGCGAGATTGGCGTCGACGCTGCGCGAGATGACCTGCATGTCGGCGAGCTCCTGGAACAGCTCGACGTTGCTGCCGAGCACCATGCCATTCTCGTCCGCGTCCGGGTGACCGGGCTGGTAGAAGGTCGGGAACGGGGTCTGATCCTCGGCGATGCGACCGATCCTGGCGCCGGAGCCGCCGATGCCGCCGCGGTCCTGCACCGCCGCATCGAGCACCTCCTCGAACATCGCGATCTGACGCCGGTAGGGCGCCTTGTCGGCGTTGCCGGTGCGATGCATGTTGACGAGGTTGGCCGACACGATCTCCGACCGCTGCAGCTCGGCGCGCAGTCCTGCCGTCGCGATGTCGAAGCCGCGAAACACTCCCTTCAGTGCATCCACCATGAGCCGTTACCTCCCGAAGATCGCCTTGTTGAGCTTCTGCGTGTAGCCGGCGAGTCGCCGCGTCATCACGTCATGCAGCAGCGAGGTCTTGCCGAGCAGGGCCATCTCGTCCATGAGGACGACGTTGTTCGCCTCCGGCGCGCCCGACGTGTCGTGCACGACCTCGTGCCGGACCGAAGCCAGGTCCTTGCCGGCCGACGAGGCCTGCTGCAGCAGCTCCTCGAATCGGACCTCGTAGCGCTTGAACCCCGGGGTGTTCTGATTGGCGATGTTGTGCAGCGACATCTTGCCGCGCATGGCAAGCGCATCGAGCACCCGTTGGGTGAACGCCGTGTCTCGGTCGAAGTCGATCATTCTTTACGCCTGAATTGTCACAGCCATCGGCAATGCACCGTCCGGGCCTTGAGACCGGACGTTCAGAACTCGACGAAACCCGGAGCGGTGCCGAGGAATCCGACACCGGGGCCGCGGCAATCGGTATGGTTCGATGCGATGACCGCCCGCGATCCGTCGACGGCCGACCCGACATCCGCCGCGGCCACCGGCGAGGACCTGCTCCGGCCCGTGTCGCCCGGCGCCGTTCCTGCGGCGCAGGTCCTGACCGACGGACTGCAGCTCGCCCAGCCCGCGATCCCGTTCGGGTTCCTCTACGACGAGCTCGGATCGCGGCTCTTCACCGCCATCACGGCGCTCGACGAGTACTACCCGACGCGGACCGAGGCCGCGATCCTCCAGGAGCAGCTGCCGGCCATCACGGCCGCGCGCGCGGTGGCCGGCGCGACGATGATCGATCTCGGCGCGGGAAACTGCGAGAAGGCCGCTGCCCTGTTCGCGGCGGTGCGACCGGCGCACTACGTGGCCGTCGACGTCTCGGTCGACTTCCTGGCATCCGCACTCGCCGCGCTGCGCATGCGTTTTCCCGACATCGAGATGACGGGGGTCGGGCTCGACTTCTCGCAGCACCTGCCCCTGCCCGATTCGGTGCCCGGTCGCCGCCGCCTGTTCTTCTACCCCGGCTCCTCGATCGGCAACTTCTCGCCGCCGCGCGCGGTCCGATTCCTGACCGAAATCCGGCGCCAGATGGACGCCGACGGCACGCTCTGGATCGGGGTCGATCTGCACAAGGACAGGACCGTGCTCGAGCGCGCCTACGACGACGAGCTCGGCGTCACCGCGGCGTTCATCCGCAACGTGCTGCGCAACGTCAACCGCATCGCGAACACCGACTTCCGCCTCGACGACTGGCGCTACGTCGCCCGTTACGACGAGGACGAGCGCCGCGTCATCATGTGGCTGGAGACTCGACGCGCCGTGACGGTGCGGTGGCCCGGCGGCGAACGGCGGTTCGATCGCGGTGACCCGATCCACATCGAGAACGCCTACAAGCACACGATCGACGGCTTCACCGACCTGCTCGAGCGCGCCGGCATGCGCCGGGTCGGCTGCTGGACCGACGCCCGCGACTGGTACGGCTTCTTCGCGGCGGCCCCGGCATGAACGAACCGACCGACGGCCGCCGCATCGCCGGCGAACGACTCCTCGGCGCGCTGCGGGCCGCCCGCGCCCGCACGCTCGAGGCCACCGTTTCGCTGACCGACGAGCAGTGGCTGGTGCCGTACCATCCGGGCATTCAGCCCACGGCCTGGGATCTGGCCCACATCGCCTGGTTTCACGAGCTGTGGAACCTGCGCGGCCCGCACCGGATCCTGCACGACGGCACCATCGCGGCCGATGGCGCGGCGCGGTTCTTCCCCGAGGACCACTACTACGACTCGGCCCGCATCACGCATCCCTCGCGGTGGGAGATCCCGCTCTACCCGCGCAACCGGCTGCTCGAACGCATGCAGGACCAGCTCGAGGCCTGCTGCGAACACGTCGCCGGCCTCGATGCCGACGACGACTCGCTCTACTACATGAGGCTCGGTCTCTACCACGAGCTGATGCACCACGAGGCGTTGCTGTGGACCCGGGACCTGCTCGCGCTGCCCGGCTTCGCCGACTACGGCATGCGACGGCTGCAGGCCGCCCCCCCGCATCGCCAGCAAGGTGGCGAGTTCGTCCTCGGCCGGCCGCCCGGAACAGCCGGCTTCGCCTTCGACAACGAGACGCCGGGCCGACGCGTCGAGCTGGCGCCGTACTCGATCGACGCCAACCCGGTGAGCAACGGCGAGTTCCTCGCCTTCGTCATGGCCGACGGCTACCACAAGGACGAGCTGTGGCCCGGCACAGCTGGACGCTTCCGACGCGGCATCGGCCGCGATCACCCCGAACGCTGGCGGCGCACCGCCGACGGCGAATTCGAGCAGCGCTGGTTCGACAGCTGGCGGCCGCTCGTGCTCGACGAGCCCGTGATCCACGTCAGCGCCTACGAGGCCGAAGCCTACTGCCTATACGTCGGCCGCCGCCTGCCGACCGCGGCCGAATGGGAGGTCGCGGCCGACGACATCGACTGGGGACACTCGGTGTGGGAGTGGACCGCCGACCCGTTCGCGCCGTACCCGGCGTTCCGGCCCGGCCCCTACTCGACGTACTCCGCACCATGGTTCCATCGGCAGCGCGAGATGCGCGGCGGCGCCTTCGCCACCGACGCCCTGCTGCACGACCGCACCTACCGCAACTTCTTCCTGCCCTACCGGACCGACGTCTTCGCCGGCTTCCGCACCGCGGCCGACGAGCGATAGAGCGGCGGTCCGTGGGCCCCGAACAGCCGCTGCCCGCACTCCTCGCCCAGCCTGCGGAGATCGTCGTGACCGGCCGCGCCGCAGTTCAACACCGCGTAGCGATGCGAACCGAGCCAACGGTACTCGCGCTCGACCTCGCGCCTGCCGGTCGGCTGCAACCACAACCGCGCCGCGGGATGGGTCGCGGCCAGCCACGCCCGTGAGGCCGGCGTCGGCACCGCGCCCGGGCCGCCGTCGAAGCGCCGGTAGACGATGCTTCCGGCGACCTCGGCCCACGGCGAATCGCGCCGGGCCTCGCGCGGATCACGCCCGGCGGCCAGCCAGATCCCCATCAGCTCGAGGTGGAGTCCTTCGACGTCGCGATACAGCGTCGCGAACTGACCGGCCGCGCGCGGATTGATCTCGATGATGCGGATCGAACCATCGGCGCAGACGAACAGCTCGACGTTGAACTGGCCGTGATCGAAGCCGACCGCGCGCATCGCCGCGACGGCCGTGTCCGCCAATCGCCGGCGCAGGTCGTCGTCGACCCGCGACGGGTAGGTGAAGCCGGC
>JAGQRA010000696.1 GCA_020425885.1 Planctomycetota bacterium
ATCGTCGCCGATGCCGAGCGCCGCCTGGCCACGCAGCAGCAGCGCATCGATCTGGCCGAGCTCCTGCCCCGCCCCGGCGAGGCCGGCGATCGTGTCCCGCGCCGCCTGCGCCTTCTTCAGTTCGGCGAAGTAGCGCGGCATCGCTTCGAGGTCGGCGCGTTGCCTGGCCTCGAGTGCGGCGGCGGCGCGTTCGATCCGTTGCGCGACCGCGTCGATGGTGGCGATCCGGTCGCGCGCCCGCTGCACCGTCGGACGATCCGGAGCCGTGGTCGCGACGTCGGCGGTGTCGTCGAGGATCCGGGTGACCGCGGTGATGTCGGCGACCATCGTCGGGTCGGAGTCCGCACCGCGCAGCTTGCGCAACAGCCACAGCCGTCGCGCGGCGGTCGCGTGGTCGTCGGTGAGCGCCTTCTTCGCGACCGCGAGGAGGTCCTCCTCGTCGACCGGGAGTCCGAGCGCCTGGTAGCAGCCGACGAGCCATTCTTGCATGGTGATCCTCTACGGGGGTGGGGGGGGGTGCCGTGCGGTCAGGAGCTGACGCCGGCCTCGAGGTCCTGCAGGCGGCCGGCGAGTCGATTGCGGACGTCGCATTCGATGCCGAACGGATTGCGCGCGAGCATCGGCAGCAGCTTGTCGGTCTCGAGAAACTGGCGATAGGCGGCGATCGCCGCGAGCGCCTTCTGCTTCGCCGCCGGGCTGACCGTGGCGCCGGACTGGCATTCGAGCAAGGCCGCGCGCAGCGCCACCGTGCGGTTCTTCGTCAGGCCGTTGAGCCCGTACTCGGCGATGCGGATGCAGCGCTCGTCCTTGGTCTGGCGCAGGGCGGCATCCAGTCGCGAGATCTGTTTGCCGGCGGCCTCGACCGCCTGATTCCATCGGCTGACAGCGCGGCCGAGATCGGCCGGCTCGGCGGCCTGAGCCGTCGTCGCCGCGGCCTTCCGCAAGGCCGGCAGACCGAGCAGCTGGCGAGAACGCGCACACCAATCATCCGCCGGAGTAGTCGCTGGTGGTGACATCTGGAAGTGAGGGCAGCTTCCCGCCGTGGGCGCCGCGGAGCAAGGCCCGGCTTGCCGCCGGGCCGCACAGGCCGTCGGCCGGACCAGCCTGGGCCAGCGGGGCCATCACTCGAGCACAACGAGCGCAGTGTCGGCCACGAAGGACAGTCTCCCTCGCCGCCGCGATCGCGATCACCTCGGCTTCAGTGCGGCTCGGTACTCGGCGAGGTGCGCGGCCTGCTCCGCCGGGCTTCTGCCCGTCGTGCGGGACCCGACGGATGTCGGACACTGCGGCGTGACTGGTCGAACTGGTGCTGCCGGAGGTGACGGTGCGGCAATGGGTGCTGTCGCTGCCGTATCGGGTCAGGCCGCTGTGCGCGTTCGATCCGCCCGCCTGTGCGGCGGTGCGGCGGCGTCGACGGGCAGGGTGGCCGTGCCGAAGGTCGTCCGGCTGTAGCCGATCATCCACAAACAGGCACGCTGGCTGGCGGCGTTCGTGAGCCGATGGCCCCACACGATCCGGGCCACGGCAGGTACTGCACCGTGTTGTCCGGGACGAAGAGCCGTTCCCCGTCCTCGCGCCCGCACACGCCGAGCTCCGGTCGTGGCGGGCCCGTGGGTTCGACTTGCTGGGGCCGAAGAGCTGACCCGGCAGTGGCCATCGGGCGTTCGCCGATCGCAGTCAGACGCCGACGATCGCCTCCGCAGCCGATCCAAGGTAGAGCCCGAGCGTCTGATGGGTCAGGTTGCCGCGATAGTCCACGGGCTGGAAGTAGAGGTGCAGACCGACCAACCCGAGGTCGTTCGGGATCGAGATGGTGAGCGTCACGGGTCCGCGCGGCATCTGGAACGGGAGGAACATCGGCATGTCGGCGGCGATCTCGAGATCGCCGCAGGAACCGACGCCGGGCAGAAGGCTGCCCATCGTGGCTGGAGTCCACGGCAATGGCACGCCGAGCCAGCTCGTTCGCGAGAAGCCAGCGACGACGGCGGCGGCCATGCCACCCTCGTAGGGCACGCCGGTCGAGCCACCCGATCTGGCCTGGAGTTGGAACGGCTGCCCGATGCGCGGCTGAGAGAGCGCCGACAGCGGCGGCGGATCGATCGCGCACGGCGTGCCGAAGATCGTGAAGCTCGGGGCCTGTGCAGACAGCGAACCGACCAACAGGCTGACACCCAGCGACGCAAAGCGGACGTGATACATGCCCGCTCGGAGGCAAGTCATGTGCCGCTAGGCTGGCTCACGCCGGCAGGCGGTGAACCGGAGGTTCGTGTGCCCCTGGTAACAACAAGCCATGATCCCCCGGCTCGTCCGCCCTCTCGTAGGGCGCGCAGCATACCGGCACGGCTTCTCGAGCCGCGCGCGTTCGGTCCACGGCACCACCACCCTCGCGTGCCGCGAGGACCATCCACGTCCGGGTGAGCCGACGCGACGCGACGACGCCCGGCTACATCGACTGCAGGATCAGGCGCACGGCGTTGGAGGAGACCAGGCCGGTGCCGGTCACGCTGCGGCTGATCAGCACTTCCGGATCCTCGGCCGAGGCGCGGACGACAGCATGGCGTCGAGCAACGGCGTCTCGCCGTGGCCCTGACGCAGCCGCGCCGCCATGAACGCGTTGTCGGTCGGTCGCAGCAGGGTGCCGGCGATTGGCGTTGGCCTGTGACCGGCGCTGCCGATGGCGCAGTAGCTGATGCCCTTGTCCTGCAGCTCGCGCGACAGCAGGTCCTGCAGCCGCTACGGGATCGCCGACTCGAAGATCGCGATGGCCTGCCGGTGAGTCATTGACGAGTGCGGCGCGATCGGGCCGACGCTGCACTGCCGAGACTAGGTCTTCGACGGTAGCCAGTTCGCAGCGCGGGTCG
>JAGQRA010000697.1 GCA_020425885.1 Planctomycetota bacterium
GATCCTGGTGCCGATGTGGCAGCGCGCCTCCGCCAACGGCGACCGCCGCTACTGGCACGAGTACTTCTACGAGCTCGTGCAGAAGCTGCCGAAGTCGAAGTGCCAGGGCCGGCGCGAGGACTGCTGGCTGCTCGCCGCCGCCGAGGCCAATCTGCCGATGGTGGTCCCCGGCCACGAGGACTCGACGTTCGGCAACATCTTCGCCTCGCACGTCAAGTTCGGCGAGTGCAGCGCCAGCATCGTCAAGTCGGGCATCGAGTACATGGCCGGCCTCTACGACGACTACAAAGAGCTGTCGCGGGGCGCCGGCATCGGCTTCTTCCAGATCGGCGGCGGCATCGCCGGCGACTTCCCGATCTGCGTCGTGCCGTCGATCAAGTACGACCTCGAGCAGCGCGTCAAGCCGTGGGCCTACTTCTGCCAGATCAGCGACTCGACGACCTCGTACGGCTCGTACTCGGGCGCCACGCCGAACGAGAAGATCACCTGGGACAAGCTGACCGAGAAGACGCCGATGTTCGTCATCGAGTCGGACGCGACGATCGTGGCCCCGCTGATGCTGACCGCCTTGCTCGAGTGCCAGCAGGCGCCGAAGGCCGCCGCCAAGATCATCGCCCGGTCGCGGGCGGCGCAGAGCAAGACCCGGGCCCGGTGACCGGCGCGGCGTTATGGTCGGGCCGATGAAGACCATCGGCCTGATCGGCGGCATGAGCTGGGAGTCCACCGTCACCTACTATCAGGTGATCAACCGCGCGGTCGGCCGCGCGCTCGGCGGCCTGCACTCGGCGCGCATCGTGCTGCACAGCGTCGAGTTCGACGCCATCCAGCGGCTGCAGCACGACGGCCGCTGGCCCGAGACCGGCGCGATCCTCGCCGACGCGGCGCGCTCGCTGCATCGCGCCGGCGCCGACTTCGTCGTCCTCTGCACCAACACGATGCACATCGTCGCCGACGCCATCATCGCGGCGACGCCGCTGCCGTTCCTCCACATCGCCGACGCGACCGCGGAACGGATCATGGCCCAGGGCCTGTCGCGCATTGCCCTGCTCGGCACCAAGTTCACGATGGAGGAGCCGTTCTACAAGGGCCGACTCGAGGATCGACACGGCCTGCAGGTGCTGGTGCCCGAGCCGGCCGATCGCGCCATCGTGCACCGCGTCATCTACGAAGAGCTGTGCCGCGGTCGCATCGATGACGACTCGAGGCGCGAGTACCAGCGCATCGTGCGATCGCTGATCGACGCCGGCGCCCAGGGCGCCATCCTCGGCTGCACCGAGATCGGCTTGCTGCTGGGCGAGAACGACTGCGCGGTGCCGTTGTTCGACACCGCGCAGATCCACGCCGAGGCGGCGGCGACGTTCGCCCTGGGGTGAAAGCGCCGCGTCGCGATGGCGGGCTCAGACGCCGAGCAGGACCCAGGACTGGCAGTTGCTGAGCGCGGTGCCGGTGCCGCCACCGCAGATCACGACGCACTGCGACGACAACGGCAAGCCGGCGAACGCCGGCACCGGCGGCAGATAGAGCGGGAACGTCGTCGAGCCGAGGCAGCCCGAGCTGCCGCTCGTGATGTTGAAGCCGAGCGTCGGTCCGGCGCCGGTGACGAGCAACGGACCGCACAGCGGCGGGATCGTCGGCAGGCCGGTGACGCACGGGCCGATGCGGACCAGGCACCAGGCGAACGAGGCCTCGGGTGCCTGGTCGAGGCCGAGCTCGACCGTGTTGCCGAGGATCGGGGCGTTGCGCAGGCTGTGCCAGTTGAGGCAGGTCGGGCAAGTGCCGTTGGCGCACGGGTTGCCCGCCGGGTTGCCGACGCGCGGCTTCAGCGACAGGTCGGTGTACCAGTCGTTCGGCGAGATGACGAAGTTGCAGCAGGTCTGCGCGCCGTAGGCGATCGTCGGCCCTGACGGGTTGTACGCGTACGGGAACGAGTAGGTGCTCGGGCCATCGGTCCAGTAGACGATCGCGTTGCCCCAGTCGACGGCGACGCCGAGGACCGGCACCGGTGACGCCGAGCAGTCGCTCAGCGGCGTGACCGAGAACGGTACGCCGCAGAGCGAGCCGATCTGGTAGACGCGCAGCTGGCTGTTGCCGGAGCTCATGTTCATGGTGGTCACGAACACCAGCCCGCGACCGTCGTCGACGGCGATGCCGGTCGGCACGACCGCGGTGGGCAGCCCCATGTTGCAGGATCCGAGCACCACCGGCGGGCATGCCGTCGTGCAGCGCGTGATCCAACCCTGGTCGTCGACGACCCACAGCTGGTTGAGCGACTCGACGACATCGAGGCCGGAGGCCTCCGCCGCGGCCGATGACTTCGGACACGGGA
>JAGQRA010000698.1 GCA_020425885.1 Planctomycetota bacterium
CCTGCTGCCGGTCGAGTACTTCCACGTGGTGTTCACCATGCCCGAGGAGATCGCTTCGATCGCCTTGCAGAACAAGCGGTCGGTGTACGGCATCCTGTTTCGGGCGGCCTCGGAGACGTTGCAGACGATCGCTGGTGACCCTCGGCATCTCGGCGCTGAGATCGGATTCGTGTCGGTTCTGCACACGTGGAGTCAGGATCTCCGACACCACCCACATGTGCACTGCCTCGTACCGGGCGGCGGCCTCGCGCCGGACGGAGCATGGGTCGGTTGTCGACCCGGCTTCTTCCTTCCTGTACGGGTGTTGTCGGCGATGTTTCGCGGCTGCTTCGTGGCCATGCTGCGCGCGGCATTCGACCGCGGCGAGTTGCGCTTCCAGGGAGGCCTCGCGCCGCTAAGCGATGAGGCCGCGTTCGCCCGATGCCTGGATCGTGCGATGGCGATCCCGTGGATCGTCTACAGCAAGCCGCCGTTTGGTGGGCCGGAGCAGGTCCTCAAGTATCTGGCCCGCTACACGCATCGCGTCGCCATTGGCAACCGTCGCCTTCTCGCTGTTGACGACGACGGCGTCAAGTTCCGTTGGCGCGACCGGACGCACGGCGACCGTCAGAAGGTCATGAGGCTGTCCGGAGTCGAGTTCTTGCGGCGCTTCCTGCTGCATGTCTTGCCGCGCGGGTTTCAGCGCATCCGTCACTTCGGTCTGCTGGCCAACCGGAGTCGAGCTGTGGCGCTCGCCGCTTGCCGGCTTCACCTCGGCGCCTGCATGCCGGCTTCGACGATCACATCTGTGGTGCCGTTTGCGGTCGAGGAGGCGATCTGTCCATCCTGCCGACAAGGCAGGCTCGCGCGCTGCGCCTGGGATCTTGCGCGACTTCGTCGCCTGGACACTTCATGAGCAACCGTGATCTCAAAGGCCTTCGCGTCACAGGAAGGACCGCCTCGCCGTCCGGCGTCGAGGTCCGTACCGACCACGGGATGCGGCGATCGGGTTGCGCCCGTGCGTGGCGGTTCACGTGGGATCGGCGCCATTCCCGGCTTCAACCTCTCGGCGACGCAGACCAGCCACGGCTCGCGATCGTGGAGAAGCGCTCGAGGCCGGCACCCGCGACGGATTCGATGCCCATAGGCGCTTGCACCGCGGCTTCGTCCAACTGATTCTATCCGGAAGAAGTCGCGCCGAAGGAAGTCGGGTGGTCCGGCATCAGGGCGCGACTTCCTCCGGATAGAATCCTCTTCGTTGGCCCGACAGATTCGACGAGTCGCCTTGCCTACGCATTTCAGACTCGAGCACAGCCGGATGAGCATGCTGTGGGACTACGGCTGGTTCGATCAGAGCCGATTCGCAGTCGATGGCCGCTGCGATTCTGACACGGAGGTCTTGGCTGCGTTCCTCAAGAGTCCCATCGCGGCCAGGTCGTTCTGCTCGTCGCCTGATCCGTGGGGCGCCGACGTTGGGCGACACGGTCCGCTACTGACCGGCTCGTGCGATGCCCGGTGGTTTGCACAACTCGGGCCGGACGACTTCGTGAGTCACATCGAGTCGGTCTTCAGGGATTCGGGGTTCGACGACCTCCCGACCGCCAGGCAAAGACGTACCGTCGATGCTTGGGTGGACGACGCGCTCAGGCGACGGGATTCGGTCTTCCTGCTGAGCCCTCCCGACGACGCGAGAATCCGGGTCGACTGGGACGTCTGGGGCCTCTTCGTGGAGTTCTTGTGCCTGGACAGCGAGCACCAACACCTTGCAGTCGGAGTGATCGGATACGATTGATCGCTGCGGGCCAACTCCACGCAGCAGCCGCCGGACCGCGCGATCACGCACCCGCGAGATCCAGCAACACCGCGCGCGGCCCGCGGCTGAGCGTGAGAGACGTTGGGCGGACGCGTCATCATGATCGAGTTCCTATCGCGTCGAGTACGGAGGCAAAGCAACGTCTGTTCTGTAATTCGGCCGCGTAGTCGGTCGAGTCACGACATCACTCAGCGTCCATAGAGAGGTAACGGCGGCCGGTCTCCCAGTCCTCACTCACTTCCATGAGGACCGCGGTGACAAGCCTGAGAAGGGAGGCGTCGTTGGGAAAGAG
>JAGQRA010000699.1 GCA_020425885.1 Planctomycetota bacterium
ATGGTCTCGCGGATGGCCTGCAGCTCGGCGTTCTCCTTGACCGTGAGCGGCAGGTCCTCGCGTACGACCTGGTAGAGGTTCTGGCTCGCGCCGAGCGATTGCTGCTCGCCGCCACAGGCCGCCAGCGCCAGCGCGCCACAGCCGAGGAACAGATACTGGGGGCGAACTTTCATGAGTCTCCTGATTCGTGATGGGCGGCAGCGGTGCGCGTGCCCGGCTTCGGCAACGGCAGGGCGGCGTCGAAGCGCAGCCCCTGGCCTTCGAGGGCGATGGCCTCGAGGTCGTGCATCAGCTGCAGACGCGCCGAGGCGTAGTTGACGATGGCCGCGGTGAGGTCGAGCTGCGATGCCAGCAGGTCGTCCTGGGCGTCGAGCTTCTCGAAGGCCTGGGCGCGACCGGCGAGGAACAGGTCGGTGGTGGCCTCGACGCGCTGGCGGGCCAGGTCGACGGCGATGGTCTGGATCTCGTACGTGTCGATCGCGCTCTGGATGTTGCGTAGCGAGGCGCGGACATCGGCCCCGATCTGATCCTCGCTCTGCTCGCGATTGCGGATGGCGACGTCGAGGCTGATCAGCGCGCTGCGGTACGAGTTGCGTTCGGCCAGCTTGTCGAGCGCGAGGTCGAGCTCGAAGCCGGCCGACCAATTGACCTTCGACCAATCGAGGTTGAGCCCCTTGCCGGACTCGGCCGGGACGTTGAGGGCGGCGCTGAAGTCGAGCGACATCGACAGCGCGTCCTCGGCGACGAACACGCGGCGACCGGCGTCCTCGACGTTGTCGACGACGGATTGGTGGTCGAAGCGACGCTCGAGGGCGAGGGCGATGGCGTGCGGCTCGTCGAGGTCGATCGGCTCGACGCCCTGCTGCTGCAGGCGGTCGAGTTCCCCGGGATCGAGGGTGATCTGCGCCGTGACCGGCAACCCCAGCGTCAGCTTGAAGCGGTCCAGTGCCGTCTGCAGCCGGTTCTTGGCCGACACCTTCTGCGCCTCGGCGGAGTACTCGCCCTGCTTCTCGCGGCCGAGGTCGGTGACGTCGGCGCGGCCGGCGCGGAACAGCTCCTCGACGCGTTCGCGCGAGGTGCGGCGGCTGCGCAGGTTGTTGTCGACGGTGACCAGGTCGGCCATCTGCGCCACCACGTCCCAGTAGTCGTTGACGACGCGCAGCGCGAACTGGGCGCGGAAGCGCTCGAAGTCGCGCACCGCGTAGACGACGTCACGCTCGGCCTGGACCAGCGGCTCGGTGACGATGCGGCGACCGGCGCCGCGCAGCAGCGGCTGGGTCAGCGTGAGGCTGAGGATCGAGCTGCCGTCGAAACTGCCGCCGTGGATCACCGAGCGTAGGAAGCTGTTGACGAAGCTGCCGACGATGCGCATCCCCGATGCCGTCGTGACGCCCGCCGACAGATCGTCACGCAGGGTGACGTCCGCCTTGGTGTCGGCCTCGCCGTCGATGTCGGCGCTGCCGCCGCCGCCGAAGATCACCTCGAAGTCGTGGCGGGCGCGGGTCAGGCTCAACGCGGTCAGGTAGAGCTGCTCCTTCTGCCGTTGGAACTCGCGGCTGTTCTCGGCGGCGACGTCGAGGGCATCGTTCAGGCTCAGCGCGACCGGTTCGCTCTCGCCCGCCGGGCTGTTCTTGTCGAGCAGACGCTTCTGGTCGAGGAGACGCTGGCGCAGGGTGTCGATCGGGCGCTCGACGCCGAAGGTCCTGTCCTGGCCGGTGACGCGGGCCGTGGCGCGCTCGAGGATGCCATAGACCTGACTGTCCGCGGACTCCTTGCTGCCGGCCGCTGACCAGCAGCCGCCGACGCACAGGATGGAACAGAGGAGGAGGGGACGACGCGGCGAAGGTGGGGGCAAACTGATCGGCTGGCTCGAACCGCAGGCTGAGCTCGACTGGGAACTTGGAGCAAGTTACTTAGAGGCTCGCCGTCGTTTTTTCTCCCCTGGGCAGAGCCTGTTACTACGATAGGACGCGTGGTGGCTACTGGTTCTGGCGCGAGGGCTCTGGAGGGGTCATGGTGTCCATCCTGATCACGGCGGGCCCTACCCGTGAGTATCTCGATGATGTGCGCTTCCTGAGCAACGGCAGCTCGGGCCGGATGGGTTGCGCACTTGCCGAGGCCGCGCTTGCCCGCGGCCAGGACGTGACCCTGGTGCTCGGTCCCGTCGCCATCGCGCCGCCTGGCGGTGCCCATGTGGTGCCCGTGGTATCGGCGTTGGAGATGCAGGCCGCGGCCGAGGCCGCGTTCGCGACCGCCGATGTCGCCATCGCCGTCGCGGCGGTCGCCGACTGGCGTCCGGCCGTTCGCCTGGCCGGCAAACCTCCCCGGACAGGCAGACCTCCCCTGACAGCAGGAGGCGCGGAGGGGATCCGGCTCGATCTCGTGCCCAATCCCGACATCGTCGCCGGACTGGCGGCGCGCAAGGGTGATCGCGTCGTGGTCGGCTTCGCGCTACAGGATGCGGCCGAGGGCTTCGAGGCGGCGATCCGCCGCGGGCGCGAGAAGCTCATCGGCAAGGGGCTCGACCTCGTCGTCGTCAATCTCCACGACGCGATCGACGACGACCGCAGCGAGGTCGTGCTCTGCTTCGCCGATGGTCGCGACGAGCACCTGCCGCGGCAGGACAAGCAGTCGACCGCGATTCGCATCGTGGCCATCGCCACCGACCTGTTCGAACGCAAGGGGGCCGCGTGAGTCGCGCTTCAGCGGTCAAGAAGGAGGTCGAGGTCGACGGCCGGAAGCGGCGCGGTACCCGTTTCGTCCCGCTCGAGGACGTGCCCGCGCCGGGGTTGTCGCCGCGGGCTCGCGAGGTCCTGGCGCTGGCGCTGTGCGGGCTGTCGCTCTACGCCTTGCTGTCGCTGGCGACGTTCCGCATCGCCACGCTCGACGGCGCGATCCCATCCGCCGGGTTCCAGAATCTCGGCGGTGCCGTCGGCTATTACCTGGCCTTCGGCTTCGTCTGCTCGCTCGGTCTTGCCGGCTGGGTGCCGTGGCTGTTGCTGCTCGTCGCCGGCATCGTGTTGTTCATCGGTCGCGACGTCGACCGGCTGATCGTCAAGGCCGTCGGCGCCGTCGCCTTCGCGGCGATGCTGGCGATCCTGCTCGCCGGCCGCGACGGGCTGGCCGGTGCCCAGGACATCTCGCCCTACGGGGCGGGCGGGGTCTTCGGCTTCTTCGTCTCGCCGCGACTCGATGCCGCATTCGGCGGCTCGGGGCGGCTGCTGATCACCGGTTTCGGCCTGCTCGTCTCGTTGCTGCTGTTCACGGAATGGCTGATCTCGCAGATGCTGATGCGGCTGTTGACCGTGACCGAAGAGGTCTGGGGTCGCTGGCGGCACCGATCGGCTGCGGTCGCGGCTTCGGCGTCGACGGCGGCGCTCGGCGAGGAGGTCGGTGTCGACGCGGGGCCAGCCGAGGAATTGCCGCGGTCGCGTTTCCGTTTGCGGCGCTCGCGGGCACGGGGCGCGCCATCGGGGACCGAGGCAGAGGATGGCGAAGACTCGGGCGCCGAGATTCCGCCCGCGGACGAGCACGATCAGGCGCTCGAACCGGAACCGGATCTGGCCGCGACATCCGAGCCCGAGGCCGAGCCCGAGGCCGAGGCCGAGACTGAGCCCGAGACCAAGATCGAGGCCGAGCCGGATCGCGAGCCCGAACTCGAGTCGGAGCCAGAAGCCGAACCCGAGATGCCGCCGATTCGGATCCGGACGGCGGTCAAGCGCCGTCCACCGCGGACGAAGAAGAAGCGACGCCCGGCTGCGCAGAGCACCTTGCCCTTCGACGAGTCGTACTCCTTC
>JAGQRA010000700.1 GCA_020425885.1 Planctomycetota bacterium
GACGTCGCGTCAGCCCTGGCGCGGATGGGCGAGGAGGCCCCGTTGATGCGGGTGATGCGATCGGACACCTCCGACCAGCGCATGTGAAAGCCTTCGGCCGGTCATGGCGTAGCGAGCGGGAACCGACGTCTCGGAGTGCTGGCTGCGAAAGCACCATGCTGCCCCGGGCCGTGCTGTGGCGGGCCCGACTCCGAAACGCGCTGCGGCACTGCGAGGGTGCCGCTACTCTGTCCGCATGGCCGACATGGAACATCCGGTGGATCGTGGTGATGCAGGAGAGAATCGCGAAGCGAACCGGTGCGGACCGACGGGTCCGAACCGACGGCAGGTTCTCGCCGGAATTGCCGGTGTGACCCTGGGTGGCACCGGCGTGAGCGCCTCGTTCGGTACCGACGCGCAGGGGCAGGACCCGCAGGCGCCGGCGAAGAAGCCGGCGGGCAAGAGCCCGTGGGGCGATGAGACCTACAAGGAACCGACCCCGGCGCCGGTCAGCGTGCGTCCCGGCGAACAGGAGTTGCCGGCCTCGCCGCGCCGCTACACCGACATCAAGAGCTACCACGCGCACATCTACTTCGACGAGGACAGCCACGCCAAAGCCGCGCTGCTGCGCCGGTGGGTCGCGGAGCGGTTCGAGGTCGAGCTGGGCAATTGGAATCGCGAGCCGCGTGGACCGCACGTGACGCCGTCCTTCTACTTCGGGTTCACCAACGACCTGTTGCCGATCCTCGTGCCGTGGCTGCAGCTGAACAGCCTCGGCCTCACGATCCTGCTGCACCCGAACACCGAGGACCCGCGGGCCGACCACCTGTACTACGCGCTCTGGATCAACCGCACGCAGCCCGTGAACGCGTTCGGCATGAGGAAGCCGGCCGGCGGGCAACCTGCGGTCGAGCAGATCTACCCCAACACGAAGCCGTCGGTGCAGCTCGAGACCTGACCTGGCTCGGGCACGGCGCGGCAATCGGGCGGCCCGAGAAGAACAGCGGCGAGGCCATCCGACACCACATCGTCAGGTAGCCGTACTGCTCGTTGATCGCGCTCGTGCCGCGCGCGGCGGCTTGGAACAGCTGGCTGTCGCGCGTCGCCAAGCTGCTGCCGGAGACGAAGTGGTAGGGGCGGCGGGCGCTTCATGCCGCCCCTACGGGTCCGGGGCGTGATCTCTACAGCTGGATGCTGACGGCCTGGGTCCAACGCCCGACGGATCCGGTCGTCGCTCCGCACAGGCCGTACTTGTCGAGGTCGCGGTAGATCATCTGGAAGTGCAGCGTCGCTCCCGGCGCGACGTTCAGGCCGAGCGCGGCGAGCGACGGCAGGTCGATCGGCAGGTCGTAGGTGCCGGCGCCCGTCGTGACGCCGACGCCACCCGTACCCGGCAGCGCGTTGGGGTCCCAGACCCGCGTTACGGGGTTGCCGATGCAGCGGACTCCGGCGTTGGGGCAGGTCTGCGGGAACAGCGTCCCGGCGTTGTTCGACGCGAAGCAGAGGATCGCGCCGATGCCGTCCGGCAGCTGGCCCGGACCCGGCAGCAGGCCGGCGTGCAGGACCAGGGTGTTGGCGGCGGGGTTGCCGGTGGCGATGATCGCGGGCACCGCGTCCTTGCTGTTCAACGGCTGGTTGGCGCAGCTCGGTGTGCCGATGTAGTGGGCGAGCTGCACGCCGTTGATCACGCCGCCTTCGCCGGCGATCGCCGTGAAGTCGATCGTGATCGACGACTGCACCGCCAGCGAGAACTGGAACTGCCGCAGCGTCACGCCGACCTTGTGGCCCGGGAACGGCGGCTGGCACTGGACGACGTCGGTCTGCGGCGCGCCGCCGGCCGTGAGGGTGAACTGCGTCGTCGTGTTCGGGTACCACGAGTAGACCACGGCGACGTAGTTGCCCGCCGCGAGGTTGTCGATCGTGAGCTGGGCCGTGCTGTCGGTCGCGGCGAAGTCCTCGTAGAGCTCGGTGTGCGGGGCAGGGATGCCGGGCTGAACGGACGAACCCGCCGGCGACACGCTGAACCAGGCGCGGCTGCCGGTCGACACGCCCGCCGGATCGACGATCGGTACCGGAGCGGTCGCGAACGCGGGCAGGTTGTTCCACACGCCGGGCTGGCCGGCGAAGCCGGGGTAGCTCTGCGGCGGCGGCACGCTCGGGCTTTCGTGGATGTCGATGTTGTAGGACTGCGCCGCGGTGCCCGCGGCGAACAGGAACGGCGCGACCGCGCCGAGGAGGAGTTGCTTGATCATCGTGAGTGTGAGTTGGGTGTGGGAGCGGGGAGGAACAGCGCGGCGCCGCGGTCGCCGCACCGGTATCCGTCCGCACGCGCGCCGGGAGTCGCGGTTTTCCTCCGGCCGCGCGACGCGAGTGGTTTGTGCGACCAATCGGCGTCGGCGCGACCTCTCGCGGCCGGTCGGAGTTCGACCGCACACCAGCACCAAAGGAAACCACGATGCAACGCAACCACCACCACACACGCGCATGCGCCGTCTGGCGCGCCGCACTCTCCTCGTTGATCGCGACGGCCATCCCGTGCGCCGAAGCCGACGCCCAGGCGGTCTGGTACGTCGACATGACAGCTGCCGCGAACGGCACGGGCACGAGCTGGGGCTCGGCGTTCGATACGCTGCAGCAAGCGATCGACGCGGCCCAGGCCGGCGACGAGATCTGGGTCGCCGCGGGCGTCTACTGTCCTGCCGTTCCGTCCGCTCCGGCCGATCCTCGCTCGGCGTCGTTCGTGCTGCCGCACGATGTCGCGATCTACGGCGGCTTCGCCGGCCACGAGCAGTCGGTCGCGACCCGCGCCGGGCTGTTCGACGTCACGATCCTGTGCGGCGACATCGGTGTCGCGGGTGATCGGACCGACAACTGCTATCACGTCGTGACCCTCAACGGCACGACCCAGTACGTCGCGGCGACGCTCGACGGCTTCACCGTGCGCGACGGCTACGGCCTCGGTGGCGCGCTGAGCCCGAGCCGCGGCGCAGGCATCACCGTCCGCCTGGCCGGCGGCACGCACACGCCGACGCTGTTCGTCCGCAACTGCACGATTCGCGACAACGTCGCCGACATCGGCGGCGGCATCGCGGTGACGAATCTCGGCGCGGTGCAGATCGCCGAATCGACCTTGACGCGCAACTCGGCGGTCGAGCGCGGCGGCGCGGTGTTCGTCCAGACCGCGTTCTTCCAATCCGTCAACACCAGCTGGTCGAACAACCATGCCGGCAACCGCGGCGGGGGGCTCTACGTCAACTCGACGTCCAACGCCATGGTCCGCCTCGCCAACGACGTGCTGTGGGCCAACCAGGCCAACGAGGGTGGTGGCATCTACGTCGCCGGCGGCCAGTTCACCAACGGCACGGTCAGCGCCTACAACTGCACGTTCGGCTTCAACTCGGCCGGCTCGGGCGTCTCGATCTTCGCCGATACCGCCGCGGCGACGCAGGCGCGGCTCAACCTCCACAACTCGGTGCTGTGGCACGACCCGCAGTCCGGGCCGGCCACGTTGGTCGGCAGCGGCGCGACGATGAATGTGACCCACTCGTGCGTGCTCGGCGGCTTCGCCGGTCTCGGCAACATCGCCAGCGACCCGCTGTTCCTCGACGGCCCGGGCGGCAATCTGCGGCTGCGGAGCTCGTCGCCCTGCAACGACTCGGGCGACAACGGCCGGCTGCCGCCCGACTACGGCGACGTCGACGGCGACGGTGACTTCGTCGAGACGCTGCCGCTCGACAAGGACCGCGGGCGGCGCCTGACCGACGACCCGGTGGCCCCGAACACCGGCGTCGGCGTGCCGCCCGTCGACATGGGCGCCTACGAGTACTGACTCCGACCGCCGCCAGCGCGGCCGGTCCGCCCGGGAGCCGCGGCGGCAGCGGGGTATTTCGGCGCAGCCCGGATTCCTGAAACTCGGACTCCCTCGCCAGACGTGGCTCGGCAGCTACCATCACCCCGCCCATCAGCTGCCATGAAAGCCTGCCATCTCCATCTTCACCTGTTGCCGCTCGCCCTCTGCGGCGGCCTCGCCGCCCAGGGGACCGCCCCGACCCACAAGCCCTCGATCGTCGAGGTGCCGTACGGGATCGGATCCGGGAGCTTCCAACGTGTCGAGTTCCTGCTGCCGCCGTATTCCCCGAGTCATCAGCGCGACGCGATCGTGCTGCGCGGCGGTGTCCTCGGCCACGTCAGGGGCATCGGCGTGCACAACTACGTCGAGCCGTTCGGCTTTCCGGTTGCCGTGACCGACATGGCGCGCCTCCCCGGGGGACACCCGACCACTCCGGGCCACGATGCGTTGCTCGTCAGCCACGTCGGCAGTCACACGCTGGCGCGCGTCCACTGGCTCGACGCCGACAACCGGCAGATCATCATGTTCCCGATGTCCGGTTGGCAGGGCGCGAGCGCGCTGACCGTGGCGCCGACCGGTGCCGGATACGAGATCTCGGCGATGGCGCAGGACCGCCAGACGCTGCTGCGTGGGACGGGCGGACCTGCCGGCATCGCGACGGTGTCGGCCTACTGGGTCGGGGTCACGATCCGCGCCACCGCGCTCGGCGACGTCGACGGTGACGGTCAGCTCGAGACGCTCGCCTTGACCGACGGCGGCGTGGTCATCGTCAACCGTGATGGCACGTTCCGCAGCAACCTCGCCTGGCCCCACGCCGGCGGCTCCCTGGCCCGCGCCGGCACGAAGGTCTACTGGTTGCGGCGCAACGCCGCGGACACGCGTTGGGAGCTCACGGTCGCCGCCGGCGCCGCCCCGATCACGGACCCGCCCGACATCACGCTGCCCAATGGCGATTTCACGTTGAGCAGCATGGTCGCGAGCGACGTCGACCAGGACGCCGAGCCGGACCTCCTCGTCGGCCAGAGTTCGACGCTGCAGGCCATCCAGGTGCGGGTCACCGACGCCTCGCCCGGCGTGCTCGACGTCGAGCAGTACTACGTCGCGCTGGCGACGCAGTTGCCGGTGCAGGGCGGTTCCACCGGCCCGGTCGCGAGCGTCGACCTCGACGGCGACGGCTATGACGACATCGTGATGGCGAGAGACAACGGCAGCATGCTCGCCATCGTCCGCGGCACCGCCCACGGTCGCGTCTACGCCGGGCCGGTCGAGGATCTGCCGCCGCTGCTGCACGCGACGTCGGTGTTCGCCGGCCCGTCGCACCAGTATCCCGGGCTGCACCTGCACTTCGACGACAGCGGGCTGTTCCACGACCCCGCCTACACGGACGTGCTGGTCAACGTCTGGGTCCAGTCGGACGCGACTACTCCGCCGGCCGGAGCGAGCCAGATCAACCGCGCCTACCAGATCGTGGCAGGGCCGCCCTCGACGATCGCGCACTCGATCTACATCCCGACCGGCACCGGCGGCGTGTCGCATACGCCCGCCGCGTTCTGGCACCTCGAGGTCGTGTTCGGGAACGGCGAGGCGACGCCGCCAGGAAAAGGCCTGATCTTCACGGTGGCCGGCTTCGCGCATCACGACCCGGCGGGCGCGACCGTGGCCTACCTCACCCCGGGTGATCCCCCCCTCGAATCGCTCAACCCCACGGGCGATCCGCCCTCCGAGGCGCGCCCGCCCAAGGGCCCGAACACGCCGCCACCGGCGGGTCGGGAGCGGACCGGCGGCTACCGGCCGATCGGCGGCATCATGCCGCCGATCACCAAGCCGACGCGCGCGGCCCCGAGCTCGGGTGTGACGCAGCCGGTGCAGTGATCAGCGCAGCCCGCGCTGACCGTGCCCGAACACGGCCAGCGCGGCGGTCGTCCAGCGGTCGAGCGCGGCCTGCGCGCCGTCGGTCGCCTCAGCCAGCTTCACGCGCGAGCGCCGCAGCGCCTCAGCCGGGTCGACGCCGGCGCGCAGCAACTGCAGCGTGGTTGTCAGCAGCCGGCGCGTCGGCTCGAGCCGCAGCGCGAACGGCGAGGCCGCGACGCAGCCGGCGCCGTGCTCGAGGAACGCGCCGCCGAGGTCGGCGCGCAGCGGAGCGCCGAAGCGGTTGGGGCCGAGCGCGGCGTTGCATGCGGCGAGCACGACGACGCGCGGCGCCGGGAGTCGCGCGACGTCGTCGCAAGTGAAGATCCCGTCGTGGAGCCGCAGCACGATCGGCCGCACAAGCTCACGGCGACGTTCGCCGTGGGCCATCAGCACGAGCACGTCAGTGGCCCCGAGCGCCGTCAGGTCCGCGAGCCGGCAACGGTCCTCGAGGTGCACGATCGGCCGGTCGTAGCCCTCGAGCAAGGGCGCGACGTAGGTGCTGCCGAGGCCGGCCTCGCCCGCGTCCCGGCGCACCGTCCCGAACAGCGCCAGCCGCAGCGGGCCGCGGCCCGCGGGCGCCTCGGCCCGTGCCAGCACGAACGCCACCCCCGGCCAGTGGTCGAGCGCGAAGCGTTCGCCGAGCGGCTGGCCCTCCAGCGGCAGGCACTCGAACGGCAGCTGCGGCAGCATCTCGCTGCCGACGATCGACAGCC
>JAGQRA010000701.1 GCA_020425885.1 Planctomycetota bacterium
GCCGTTCTTGGCGTCGCCGGCGCCGGCGAAGACGACGCCGTCCTCGAGGTGGTTGGGATCGAACGACCATTCCTCGAGCGTGGCCGGATCCTGATCCAGCGTCAGTCGCATGTCGGGCGGGTAGACGATGCGCCAGGTGGCGCGATCGAGGTCGAGCTCCATGGCCAGCGGGCGGCCGCGGATGCGCGCCTCCGAGCGCAGCCAGTTGATCTTGCTCTGGATCTTCTTGCCGCTGCCTTCGAGCCTGGCCGTCGGCACGAAGGCGCCGAGGTTGGGCACGATCATCGCGAACATCAGCGAGATCAGCGTCAGGGTCACGAGCACCTCCATCAGCGTGAAGCCGGAGGCGTCGGATGCCGTGGGGCGCCGACTCGGGTGGGGGTCGCTCATGGTCGCGGTCACGACTTCGTGCTACTCCTTCTTCGCGCGCGAGGAGATGTCGTCGTCCGAGCCTTCGCTGCCATCGGGGCCGATGCTGATGATCTCGAAATCGTGCTTGCTCTCGCCGACCAGCAGCAGCGGCTGGTCCCAGGCGTCGACCGCCGGGCGTTCGAGGTACCACGGCTTGCGCTTGTTCTCCTCGTTCTCGAGCTCCTCGAGCGAGTCGGGCAGATGGCCCTCCATCGAGGCATACAGTTTGACCTGCTCGTAGGTGGTCTGGATGTTGCTCCGCGTCGTCTGGATGCGGGCTTCATCGCTGGCGCCGATGACGTTGCTGGCCACCATCGTGGCGAGCAGGCCGAGGATCACGATCACGACCATGATCTCGACGAGGGTGAAGCCAGCTTCGCGGCGGAGACGGTCTGCTTGGTTCTGTTTCATGTCGGTTCGGCGAACAGTGTATCGCATCATCGGTCCGGAACGTCACGTTCGACGATCTCGGGACGAACTCCTTCCCGCGACCTCGGTTTGCTTTCGGCCGCGGCAACGGACCGTGGCATCGGCTCGCCCGCACCGCAATGATGCTCGGCCTATGCGCCTCCTCCCGTGCGTGACCGCGGTCCTCGCCGCCGTTCCCGTCCTGTTTGCCCAAGGACGTCTGACGCCCGAGCAGCTGGTGCAGCTGAAGCGGGTCGGCGGGCTCTGCCTGAGCCCGGACGGCCAGCACCTGCTGTTCACGGTGCGCGCGACCGATCTGGCCGCCAACAAGGGCTCGTCGACGGTGTTCGAACTGGCCGTCGGCCTCGATGGGGCAAAGCCGACTGCGGTCACCGCCGGCTCGTCGCCGGTCTGGCTCGATGCGGTACGATTTGCCGTGATCGACAACGGCGCGGTGCGGGTGCACCCGGTGGCGGGCGGCGAAGTGGTCGACTTCGAACTGCCCGCCGGGGCGGCCAACGTGCTGTGGTCGGCGGACCACGATCGGATCTCGTTCACCCGCGAGGTGTTGTTGGACCCGCCCGTTACGGCGGCCCATCCGGACCTGAAACAGGCCAACGCCCGCGCCTACGACGACCTGATGGTGCGGCATTGGGATCATTGGCACGACGGCACCTTCAGCCACCTGTTCGTCATGGCCGCCAGGCCCGGCGGCGAGCCGGTCGATCTGATGGCGGGCGAGCGGGTGCACACGCCGTTGCCGCCGTTCGGCGGCGCCGAGCACATCGCCTGGTCGCCCGACGGCAAGGAGCTGTGCTACGTCGCGCGACGGGTCGAGAACCCCGAGTCGAGCACCGACAGCCAGCTCTGGGTCGTGGCCGCCGAGGGCGGCGAGCATCGCTGCCTCACGACCGGCAACCCCGGCTACGACACCGATCCGGTCTACAGCCCCGATGGTCGTTGGATCGCCTACTCGAGCATGGCCCGCGCCGGCTTCGAGTCGGACCAGAACCGACTGATGCTGCACGACCGCCGCACCGGCAAGAACACGGAGCTGCTGCCCGGGTTCGACGCCTCGCCGCACGGCGCGGCCTGGTCGGCCGACAGCAAGCGCCTGTTCTTCACCGTCGACGTCGACGGCACGACACAGCTCTACACCACGTCGCTGCCCGACGGCGGCATCGCGGCGGTCGCGTTCCCGGTGACGAAGGGTCGGCACTCGATCTCGGACCTGCAGGTCGCTCCCGACGGCAACACCGTCTACGCGTTGCGCACGACGATGGAACGCCCGGCCGAGGTGGTGAAGATCGATGTCCCGACCGGCGCCATCATCCAGCTGTCCGACATCAACGGCGACGTCTACCGCGACCTCGAGCTGCCGGTCATCGATGCCGAGTGGTTCGATGCCACCGACGGCAAGAAGATCCACGCCTGGATCGTCAAGCCGCCGGGCTTCGACCCGAAGCGGCGCTACCCGTTCCTGCTGTACTGCCAGGGCGGGCCGCAATCGATGGTCGGGCAGGGCTTCTCGTTCCGCTGGAACTTCCACCTGATGGCGGCCAAGGGCTACGTCATCGCCGGCGTCAATCGCCGCGGGCTGCCCGGCTTCGGCCAGGCCTGGAACGACCAGATCTCGCGCGACTGGGGCGGCCAGGCGATGCAGGACCTGCTCACGGTCTGCGACGAGATGCAGAACCGGCCCTACATCGATCGCGAACGCAGCGCCGCCATCGGCGCCAGCTTCGGCGGTTTCACCGTCTACTGGCTGATGGGCAACGCCGGCGATCGCTTCGCCTGCATGCTCGCCCATTGCGGCGTCTTCAACCTCGAGAGCATGTATCTCGCGACCGAGGAGCTGTTCTTCGTCAACTGGGACCTCGGCGGCCCGTTCTGGGCCTCGCCCGAGATCGCCGCCGACTACCGCCGGTTCTCGCCGCACCGCTACGTGCAGAACTGGCAGACGCCGCTGATGGTGATCGAGGGCGAGAAGGACTTCCGCGTGCCGTACGATCAGGGGCTGCAGGCCTTCACCGCGGCGCAGCTGCAGGGCGTGAAGAGCAGGCTCCTGGTGTTCCCGGACGAGGGCCACTGGGTGCTGCAACCGCAGAACGGCGTGCTCTGGCACCGCGAGTTCTTCGCCTGGCTCGACCGCTTCTGCCGGCCATCGGGTGACGAGGAGAAAGACAAGTGAAGATCATGATGAAGACGACGCTCCGATTGCTGCCGTTGACCGTGTTGCTGCTCGTTGCCGCCTGCAGCGCCGCTCCCGAAGTGCCTGTCGGCGACGATGGCGAACCCGTGGCCGAAGAGCAGGCCGGCGCCGAGGAGTCCGGCGGCCCGGATGAGTTCGGCGTTGCCGATGAGCCGGCCGCGGCCGAGGCGGAGCCCGTCGCGACCGAGCCCGAAGTCGCTGCGCCCGACGATGCTGTGGTCCTCGAGGACGTGACCGCAGGCGAGCAGGATCCGATCGCCGCCGATGGTCGCCGCCACCTGCTCGATCGGGTCGACAACTCGGTCATCGTGCAGCTCTACGCCGACGGCTTCGACGCGCTCTCGCGCGACGACAAGCTGCTGGCCTACCACCTGTCGCAGGCCGCGATCGCCGGCCGCGACATCAACCTCGACCAGCGCTTCGTCTACAACCTGCCGCTGCGTTGGATCCTCGAGTCGCTGTGGCTGGTCCGTGCCGAACTGCCCGATGACGTGCGGCTCGAGATCGAGCGCTACTGCAAGCTGTTCTGGGTGCACTCCGGCATCCACGACAACCTGTCGACGCAGAAGAACCTGCTGCGGCTGTCGTGGGATCAGTTCGCCGCGGCCTGCGCCACGGCCCACCGGGCCGGGCACGAGCTCGGCGCGCGGCAGATCGTGCCGCTGCGCGACCTGCGCGAGGCCTACGCGGTGATGAGCGGCCCGGACAGCTACCGTTCGGTCACCGACAAGAGCACCGAGGACGGCAAGGACCCGCTGCTGGCGAGCTGCAACAACCTCTACGACGGCGTCGCCAGCGCCGACCTCGACGGCTTCGTCGAGAACAACGGGCTCAACTCGCGGTTGGTCAAGCGCGACGGCCACCTGGTCGAGGAGATCTACCGCTGTGGCGACGGCCGCAACTTCGCGCCCGGGCGCTACGCCGAGCAGATCGCCGCCGTCAACGAACACCTCGTCCGCGCCATGGCCTACGCGCCGCCGGCGACCCGCGCGGCGATCGAGAAGCTGGTGCGCTACAACCAGACCGGCCGCCTCGAGGACTGGCGCGAGTTCAACATCGCCTGGCTGCAGGACAACGACTCGACGGTCGACTTCATCCTCGGCTTCGTCGAGGTCTACCTCGACGCCCGCGGCATCAAGGGCTCGTGGGAGTCGGTCATCAGCTACCGCGACGAACACAAGACCAAGGCGATCGCCGAGCTCGCCGTGCAGGCGCCGTGGTTCGAGGCCCGCATGCCGTGGGACGAGCGCTTCAAGAAGGCCTCTGTCAAGGGCATCTCGGCGCGCGCGATCAACGTCATCATGGAGACCGGCGACAGCGGCCCGATCACGCCGATCGGCATCAACCTGCCCAACGAGGCCGATGTCCGCCAGCAGTACGGCAGCAAGTCGGTCAACCTGGCCAACGTCGTCGAGGCCTACAACCTCGTCAGCGCGGCCGGCAGCCTCGACGAGTTCTCGTTCACCGCCGCCGAGGCCGAGCGGGCGCGGCGCTACGGCTCGGCGATGGATGACATGCATACCAACCTGCACGAGGTGGTCGGCCATGCCTCGGGCCAGGTCCTGCCCGAGATCACCAACCCGGCGCAGCGCCTCGGTCTGTTCTACAGCACGCTCGAGGAAGGTCGGGCCGACCTCGTCGGCCTCTACTGGATCGCCGACCAGAAGCTGAAGGACATGGGACTGGTGCCGAACGACGACGCCGTGCTGGCCAAGTACGAGGCCTATGCCAGGAACGCGCTGGTGCAGCTGCGCCGGGTGCCGAAGGGCGGGCGGGTCGAAGAAGACCACATGCGCAATCGGCAGCTGATCGTGCACTGGCTGCTGGCCAACGACGGCGGCGTTCGCAAGGAGAGCAGGAACGGCAAGACCTTCTACGTCGTCGACTCGGCCGAGCGCTTCCGCGACAAGTGTGGCGAGCTGCTGGCGGAGATCATGCGCATCAAGGCCGAGGGCGACTTCGCCGCCGGCAAGGCCCTGGTCGAGACCTACGGCGTCAAGGTCGATCCGACGCTGCATGCCGAGGTCATGGCCCGCATCGATCGCCTGAATCTGCCGTCGGTGACCGGCTTCGTGCAGCCCGAGCTGGGCCTGATCCGCGACGAGGACGGCAACATCACCGACGTCGAGGTGTACCACTGCCAGGACCTGGCCGATCAGATGCTGCGCTGGAGCGGTCGTCAGTGACACGGGCGGCGGCGCTCGCCGCGCTCGTCGGGCTGGCCGCGTGCGCCACGCCGCGGTGGCAGGACGAGCTGCTGCCGGCGCTGTCCGACGCGCGCGCCGCCGGTCGGGAAGTCGTCGTCTTCTTCGCGCTGGCCGGCCGCGACGCCAGCGATCGGATGCAGGGCTGGCTCGACGATCCCCGCGTGCTGGCGGCGCTCGGCCGCGGCGGCTTCGCGGCCGTCACCTGTGACGGCTTCGAGAACAAGCGGCTCTACCAGGGCTGGGTCGGCTTCGGCGAAGGCATGGGGATCGCGGTGCTCGACGGCGAGGGCCGGGTCTATGCCACCAGGCCGGGGCCGCAGGATCCGCCCGAGCTGGCGGCCTACCTCGATCTCTGCGCCGCCTCGCGCGCCGAACTGCGTCGGCTGCGGGCAGCCGCCGCCGCGGCGACCGCGGACCCGAACGACAAGCACCGCCTCGGCGTCCTGCTGCTGCGCCTCGGCAACCGCGTCGAGGCCGAGCCGCTGCTGCTCGACGCGGCGCTGGCCGGGGTCACCGCCGCCAGGCATCACGTCGCGCGGCTGTATGCCCTCGAGGGCAGCCTCGAGAAGGCCTGGCACTGGTTGCGGCATGTGCCGCGGACGCCGGCCGCCGAGACGACGCGCGGCTATCTGCTCTACAAGGAGCGCCGGCACGAGGAGGCGGCACAGGTGCTCGAGGCCGCGCTGCAGGTCGGCGAACTCGGCGACGATCGCCAGCGCGCGCTGCTGTTCCTCGGCAAGGCACTGCACGAGGCGCGCCGCGACGATCGCGCCGGGCCGTTGCTGCGGGCGCTGGCGAACGAGAACACCGGCAGCACGTTCGAGGCCGCGGCGCTGCACACGCTGGCGCACATCGCCGACCCCGATGACGGCCACACGCACTGAGCCACTGAGCGGCGCGGGGTCGGCAGCGGAATGGCCGCAGGTCAGCGGTCGAGCGGGAACAGGTCGGCGACGGTGACCGCGAACCCGGGCACGAGATCCTCGCCCGTGAGCCGGTCCTGCGGGCCGAGGACATGGATGCGATCGCGGCTCCGGTAGACGGTGACGGTCCGGTGCTGGAGTTCGACGACCCAGACCAGGATGGCGCCGTGCTCGAGCCAACACAGGGCCTTGTCGTGAACCGAGGCGAAGCTGCCGTTCGGCGAGGTGACCTCGACGGCGAGATCCGGCGGTCCGGGGAAGAAGCCGGTGCCGCGCGGTGGCCGCCGCGACTCACGGACGAAGGCTGTATCGGGTGCCCGCACCGTGTCAGGATCGCTGGCCAGCAGGAAGCCGGTCTCGGCACCGAACGTGACCCCGAGTCCGTGCTCGCGCACATGCCGCCCGAGGAGTTCTCCGAGGCGGGCCGCGACGGCGCCGTGCCAGTAGCCGGCCGGGCTCATCCGTCGCAGTTCCCCGCCCACGAGTTCGTGCCGGAACCCGGGCTCGTCGATCGCGAGCAACTGATCGGCCGTGGTCGGCGGACTCTGCATCTTCTGCATGGTATCGCGTTGACTCTCCGCGGCTGACTCCATGCCGCAAAGAGCTGTGTCCGGGATCGGCCGTCCGCTACATGGAATCCCCAGGTTCCATGTCGCGGCAGTGCTCAGCGTGAGGCCTCAGCGGCTGAAGTTCTCGTAGCCGCGGCCCTCGACCCAGCGCAGCTGCTGCACCACCTTGCCGGCGCCGTTGGTGACGACGATCTCGTTCTGGAAGTCGGCGCCGTCGGCCTCGCGCCACGTCGCCTCGGTACCGCTGGCGTCGCGGAACCGGGATTGCTCGTGGCGGCCGTCGCCATCGCCATCGAGGGCGGTCATGACGGTGCCCGACGGACTGTGCCACTCGATGCGTTCGTAGCTGTGGTCGCCATTGCGGTCGGAGTACAGCGCGTAATGCAGCGGATCCCGGCGCCAGGTCTCGCGCATGCCGTCCGGCGTGGCCGCGTAATCGAAGAACGGGTTCTGGCTGGTGGCGTCGATGACGTCGCGCACCATCCAGCTGGCGATGCCGCCGAACAGGAGACCGAGCAGCACGAACGGCCAGTGCGGCATCGGGCCGCTGCGTGCCCCGACCGCCGCGGCATCGGCGGCTTGGGCCGCTCTGGCACGGGTGTCGCTTTCGTTCGCGGCCGCCATCGCCTGGGCCTCGAGCTCGGCCTCGTCGACGCCCTCGGCCGCCGCCGTCAGCAGCTCCTGTGCTAGCTCGAGGTCCTGGCGGCGGACCTTGATCGCGGTGCCAGTCGCGTTCAGCAGTCGCTGGCTGATCGCGAACTCGTCGACCAGCGTGGCGCCGTCGATATGGGCCGGGATGCCCTCGGCCTGCAGCAGCGCGACGAACATCTTGGCCTGGATCGGAGTGTTGGCGACGCGAACGGTGACGAGGTCGGTCATGTTGTGATCTGGCTTGTGGCCTTGGCGGTGTCGAGGATGCGGTCGATGGCGCGGGCCGCCCGGCGATAGCGGCTCGCGGCGCGCAGCAGGATGCTAGCGCAGAGGGCACCGTCGGCGATCAGCAGGGCGCCGGCGACGGCCGTCAGCGGTGGGTGGAGCACGGTGGCCGCGATCGCGGCGGCGGTGACGAGATGCAGGACGACCTGGGCTCGGGCGCTGGCGAGGCCAAGGAACTCGGCCATCGGCGGCAGTTCCCTGGTCGCCGCGAGCACCGGCAGCGCCCGCCGCTGAAGGTGCAGGAAGGCGAGGAACGGCACGATCTTGGTCAGCATGCCGAGCACGATGGTGCCGAGGCCGCCGAGCGCGAACAGCACCGCGAGCAAGAGATCGAAGGACCCGATCCGGCTCGACGGCCGCACCGTCGCCGGCAGCACGGCGTCGGCGAGCGCGAGCAGCAGGGCGATGCCGAGGATGACGAGGCCGCACTGCCAGGCCAGCACGGTCGCGTCGGGTCGCCGCCGCCGGCGTCGATGCAGCAGGGACAGGGTCACGGCGACGTGCGCGAGGCCAAAGCCGGCGATCGCCACCGTGCCGAAGATCGGCGCCGGCGCGGGCAGCGCCAGCAACACGAGTCCGAGCACCACCGCCGGCACGGTCCAACGCGTCGCCACGTTCGGGAACGGCGGCGTGACATGGAACATCGGCACGACCTGGTAGCCGACGCCGATCACGAGCAGCATGCCCCAGCCGAGTCCGCCGCAGGCCGCGTGCAGGTCGGTCCAGGCCCGGAACGCGATGCCGAGCCCGGGCCACGCGATCGCCGAAGCCATCAGCACGCCGAGTCCAATCGTCACCACGAAGGCGAGGCCGGCGAATCGCACCGGTCGCAACGCCGTGGCATGACGGCGCAGCAGGCAGACGGCGACGGTCGGTACGAACACGACGAGGGCACAGCCGAGCAACACCAGCGCGAACTGCATCCGGCCCGGCGACATCGCCCACAGCCCGGCCGACAACAACAGGGTGCCGCCGCTGAGTCCGAGATGGGTGATCGTGGCGACGAGGCCGGGACGCGGCACGGGCCGGCCGCCGAGGACCGGCACGACCTGGAACAGCGCGCCGAACATGATCATCGTGAAGAAGCCGAGCGTCAGCAGGTGCGTCGACGCCAGCATCCCGGGCGACCAGCGCGCGACGAACACGAGTTCGCCCTGCCACAGCCACAGCGTTCCGACCAGCACGAGGAAGACCGTCGCGGTGACGAAGAAGCGCAGCGGCACGTGCAGCGGCGGCAGGCTGTCATCGCGCAGGTTGGCGATGCCCTGGGCTGCTGTCGGCGCGCTCATCCGATCTCCGGTGTGGGCCCGGCGCGGCGCCAGATCAAGACCTCGAACGCCGTCGCGCGCCCCTTCCTGGTGCGATGCGCGAAGCCGAGCCCGGGCAGCATGGCATACAGCGGGAACGGTTCGCGACGATGGGCGAGCACGACGTATTCGTCCTCGGCCAGCGCCTGCAGGGCCTCGAGTACCACCGTCATCGGCTGCGGCGGCTCGAGTTCGCTGACGTCGATGCGGCGTTCGCGCACGGCGCGATCAGCTCGCGTTCGGCACGCGGGCCTCGATGCGTTCGAGCAGCGCGGCCTGATCGGCGACGACCTCGTCGCACATCGGGTAGAGGATCTGTTCTTCCTTCATATTGTGCTGCTGGATCAACAGCATCAGCGACTCCGACAGGTCGAGGAAGCGGCGGCCGTCCTCGGCGCGCACGGCCGCGTCGAGCTGGTCGAGCAGGCCGCGCATCTGGTCGTGCTCCATGCGCATCATCGCCGTCGGACCCTGGGTGTTGCCGGTGGCCTGTTCGAAGGCCGGGAACAGCAGCTCCTCTTCCCGCTCGAAGTGGCAGCGCATCATCGCCTCGAACCGCGACCAGGCGGTGCTCGCCTGCGGCCATTGCTTGGCCTGGGCATCGGTTTCGACGGTGGCGAGCAACTCGTCGCAGGAACGGTGATCGCTGGTGAAGAACGGGCTGAGGATGGGCATCGGCTGGTCGTGCGGCGGCTCGGTGGAGGTGACGTTCTACCCGTTGTTCGCCGCCAGTCAGCATCGCTCTCGGCTCTGCACACACACTCTTCGCCCTGTTCGGTCGCACCAGCTTCCGGGTCGGCCACGGCCGGCTGGCCGATTCCACCTGGCGCTCTCGGTGCCGACGTTGCGCATCATCCGGATTGACAGTTCCCGAGCGAGTCGATTCGAATGTCCGCTGCCCGTTCCACTGGCCGAATGCCCGGTGAGGCCCCCATGAAGATGCGCTGCATGACCGCCAGTGCCTGCCTGCTGCCGATGGCCCTCGGCCAGACCTACATCGTCGACAGCCAGAACGGGCCCGGCACCCAGTTCGCGACCATCGAGCAGGCCGTGGCGACGGTGGCCGATGGCGCCACGTTGGTCGTCCGTGCCGGCACCTATGGCCGCTTTGGCACCAGCAAGGGGTTGGCGATTCTCGGCGAGGCCGGGGCGCGCCTCGATCTGACCGGACAGCTGCCCGTCCTCATCAGCAACCTGCCTGCGCACCGCCGGTTCGCGATGCGCGGCATCGAACTGGTGTGCACGACGAACCAGTGGATGTTCTCGGTGGCCAACAACCAGGGCGGTGTGATCCTCGACTTCCCGCCGGCTGCCCCGGTGACCGGCGAGTTCCGGATCGCGGCGAGCGAGCGCGTGCAGATCCGCGGCCTGGCCATCGACAATGCCCACTTCGCGGCGGTCGACGTGCAGCACAGCGCGGTGTCGCTGGTCGACTGCGACCTGCGCAGCGGGACGCACCTGGCGATCCGGCAGCAGTACGGCTGGCTGCAGCTCACGGCTTGTCTGCTGCACGGCAGCGGCGGCATCTACCCGCTCTGGAACTCGGCGAACGTCATCGGCGTGACCGGCGGCGGCCGCATCGAGCTGCGCGGGTGCACCCTCGTCGGTCCTGCAGGCGGCAGTGCGTTCGCCTACGGGGTCAGCGGAGAAGGCAGCGCATACCTCGACAACAACACGGTGCTGACCGACATCTACCAGCTCAGCGGACTCGCGGTCGGCAACCTACAGCTGCTCAACGCTCACTGGTCCGACATGGCGAAGTGCACCGCATCGACCGGTCCCGCTGGCACCACGGCGACGGCGAGCGCGCAGGGGCCGGCGGCCAGCGTCATGATCCTGTTCGCGGGCTTCCCGGCTCGCCCGTCCTGGCCGACCGCCGTCGCCTATCCGCTGTGGCTCGACCCCGGCACCACGCTGACGATCGGCGTCGGCATCGGCACCGTCACCGGCGGCTATGTGGTGCCCGCCGCGCCCTGGGTGTCGGGGCTCGGGGTCGGCTGGCAGGCCTTGGCGTACGATACGACCACCGGCCTGCAGCTGAGCAACGCCGCGGCCTACGTCCACGGGCCATAGGCGCATCGCCATCACAGCGGATCTGCACCGGGAAGGTGCCGGCGAAGTGCACCGTGACTCCGGGCGGGATGTCGATGTACGAGAACGCGAAGAGCCCCTGGGTCGCCGTCGTGTCGAGCCAGAGATGACTGGTCGGCGCAAGCGGTGGGTTCTGCGCACTGACGACGGTTGCGAGAACCACGAATGAGAACCGATGCATGGACGTTCCTCCGTTCGCGCAAGGATACGCGCGGCAACGGTTCGCGCAAAGGTCGCGACGCGACACGGTGCCGGCATCACCCACGCATCACCTTCGCGACGCTACTGCGTGCCGACCCGCAGATCGACGCCATTGCTGGTCAGCACGCCGAGCGCATTGACGCCGGCGGCCAGCACTGCCGCCTGCATGTAGACGTGGGTTCCCGACAGGCCGGGATCGTTCGGCACCATGAAGTTGAAGCTGCCGCCGCCGCTCACGGGCACGAACGCGGTCGATACCTCGAGCGACACGTATTGGGAGCACCCCGCCATACCGAGGCTCGCGAGCGGCAGACCCGGGTCGAAGTAGCTCGTGCCGCCGACGAACGCGCCGAGCGGGCTGCCTGCAGGTATGCCGGCTACGAGCAGCGGCACGGCCGTGTTGACGATCGGACGCGCGGCGGCATTGATCCCGAGCGGCACGGCATCGGGTTGGGTGACGATCGGCAGGCTTGCGCTGAGGTCGTCGCTGCGCGGATCGAGCGCGCCACCGCCCGGACTCCACCCGGTCAGCGTCACGTGGCTGCCGATCGCGCACTGCTGGAAGCGGTACTGGACGCTGCCCGTGGCGAAGAACGCGATCTGGAACGTGTTGGAGCTGGAGGTGCCGGCCTCGGGCACGTTGACGAAGGTCACATAGGCGGCCGAGTTGGCGGGATCCTGTTCGAAGTACACGGTGCCGCCGGCCGCCGGATTCAGGTCCGCCCATAGCGGACACCAGCGTGCGCCCTGGGACAGCAGCTGCGCCGCGCTGCCGTTGCAGCAGCCGGTGTCGGTACTGGGCTGCGCCCAGGCGAAGCCGTTGCTGCTGACGTGGACCGCGGCGGTGGAACCGCCTGGATAGGGCAAGGTGAACCCGAGCGATTGGGCGGCCGACACCGCGTCGTTGCCGAGCGGAAGGACCGTTGCGGCCGCGGTCGGCGCGTTCCAGTTCGGCGCGCTCGGCAGAACGACGTAGCCGGCGCCGGCGGCGACCAGCTCGATCGCCTGGTTCGAGAGGTCGAACGAGTTGGCCGGGAAGACCTCGTAGAACGATGCGAACTGCTCGTAGCAGCCGTCACCGTACGGAGTGCTCAGCGCGACATTGGGGCCAACCGGCTGGTAGGTGACTTCGACCACGATGCCGTGATCGAGCCAGACGCCGTTCGCAAGAGGGTAGTTCGTGCTGCCCCAGACGCGGCTCGCCATCGACCCGGTGGTCTGCACGTCCATCGCCGGCAGGGTGCCGCCCTGGAAGTTGGCGCCGCCCGGATAGTCGACATCGATGAGCAGGTCGCCCAGACCCGGGTCGTAGGAGAACGGTGTGGTCAGCGGCACGTCGACCGTGAAGGGGCCCGGCACACCCGTGCCATTGCCGGTCGCTGCGGCGTGCGTGACCGGACCCGAGTAGCACAGGGTGTAGTCCGGTCCGTGGTTCGATGCGAAGTTCGTCGTCACGGCCGAGTAGTCGACCGCCGCGGTCGACAGCGCCACGGTCGCCTGCGCGAAGGTGCCGCCGGTATGGCTCGAGGTGGTGTCGTTCATGCGCCAGCGCAGCCGCGTGATCAGCACGGGAAACGTCACGCTCTGGGTCGTGAAGTTCGCGGCGTCGTAGGCCCCGAGGTGACGGAGACCGCCGTAGTTGGCCGCGGTCCAACCCCACGGGAACGCGTTCGACGCGTTGCCGGCGGTCGTCGCGGCGTTGGCCGGCAGCACGAGAGTCGACTGGGCTGCGGCAGCCGCGGCCAGTGATGAGAGCGCGAGCGGAAGCAGTCTTGGCATGGTGATCCTCGGTTCGGTGGGCGGGCGGTGGAGGGTCAGCA
>JAGQRA010000702.1 GCA_020425885.1 Planctomycetota bacterium
GATGTCGCCTACCGCGAACAGCGAGCGACGGAACAGCAGGCTCGCCCGCTCCGACGGTGTGGGCCCGTCGTCCTCCCCGGGCGCGGTTGTGATCGCGGCCTCGACCTCGCGCACCGCGGCGGCCAATGCGGCGAACTCGGCAGGCTCGAGCGAGAAGTGCGCGTCGGGGCCGCCGTCGGCGCGGGCCAGTGTCACGTGCTTCTCGATCAGGCGCGCCCCGAGCGCCACGGCGGCCGTGGCCACGGTCGTCCCCAACGTGTGGTCCGACAGGCCGACGGGCACCCCGAAGCGGGTCGCCAGCTGCTGCAGCCGATGCAGCCGCATGTCGCGTGCCGGAGCCGGATACGCGCTGACGCAGTGCAATAGCACGAGCCCGAGATCGCGCTCGCCCCAGCCGCCGCGGATTGTCGCCACTGCGGCGGCGATCTCGGCCTCGGTCGCCATGCCGGTCGACAACACGATCGGGCGCCCGGTCGCGGCGACGGCCGCGAGCAGTTCGTGATCGACCAGCTCGAAGCTGGCGATCTTGTAGGCGGCGACGCCCTGCTGCTGCAGGAAGGTGACGGCGCGCTCGTCGAACGGCGTCGAGAACAGGGGAACGCCGCAACGCTGCGCCGCGGCGCGCAGCGGCTCGTGCCATTCCCAGGGCGTCTGCGCTTCGCGATAGAGCTCGTGCAGCGTCCTCCCGCGCCATGGCCCGTCGTCGATGCGGAACTCGGACCGGTCGCAGTCGATCGTCAGCGCGTCGGCGGTGTAGGTCTGCAGCTTGATCGCGTCGGCGCCGGCGTCGGCGAAGGCCTCGACCGTGGCGACGGCGCGCGCCAGACTGCCGCCGTGGTTGGCCGAGAGTTCGGCCACGAGCAGCACCGGCGCCGTGTGCGGCGCCCGGAAGAACGCCGCGAGGCGGTCGCGCGTAGGTTGCTGGGGCTCGGTCATGGCACGACGGAACCGGCGCGAAGACCGCGACCGGCCGCTTCGCATGCTATCGCCGTCGCGCTCGATCGCTAGGATCGTGGCAGCCCGATGCAGCCGCCCGCCCGACCCTCCGAACGCGTCCGACGCCTCAGCGCGGCCGACGTGCACGAACACCTCGCCACGGTGCTCGGGCCGCGTTACCGCGAGTACCGCGCGGCCTGGGCCGCGGCGGGCCCGACGGCGATCCCGCCGTTCCCGATCCATCTCGACCTCGAGCTGCGCGACAACTGCAACCAACGCTGCGTCTTCTGCCCGCGCAACACCGACGAGCACCCGGATCTGCCGTACCCGATCAACACCAGCGCCGAGCTGGACGCCGCCGCGTTGCAGCGGTTGACCGCGGAGGCCGCCGCGCAAGGCCTGTGGTCGATCAACCTCGGCGCCTTCGCCGAACCCCTGATCCACAAGCATGTGTTCGACATCGTGCGGGACTTCCACGCCGCCGGGGTCGTCGACAGTCGGATCATCACCAACGGGCTCCTGCTCGATCGTCACGTCGACGCGGTGTTCGCCTCCGGGCTGGTGCAGTTGTTCGTGTCGATCGACGCCCACACCGAGGCAACCTACGCGCGCCAGCGCGGCCCTGGCCACGACCGGGTCGTACGCAACGTGCTCGACTTCGTCGCCGAACGTCGCCGGCGCGGCGCGTTGCTGCCGCTGGTGCGCGTGTCGTACGTGGTCACCGCAGAAA
>JAGQRA010000703.1 GCA_020425885.1 Planctomycetota bacterium
CGTGCCGCGCAACGTTCCATTGGCATGAGCCGATCCAGTGGACGCTCGGTGACACCGGCGCGCCGATCAACCCCGACTCGTGGACCTGCGACACGACGGCTGCCGGTATCTGCCCGGATCCCAAGAAGTGCGAGCAGTCCGACGTGCCTTCCGAGGAGAGCCCGGGCGCCCAGCTGGCGTGCGACTGCAGGTGAGGCGCCCGTGCTGCCGAAGTACTACTCGCCCGGCTCACTCGACATCGGGCTTGCGGGGTCATGAAACCCAACACTCGCATTGCCACCATCGGCATTGGTCTGATCGTCGCCGTCTTCGTCGCCGCCCAGATCGCATCGCGCCTCGAGCAAGGTGATAACACTCTCCTGCCTCTGGCCTGTCCCGAGCCGGAGACCGAACTGCTGGCGAAGGTCGTCGCACCAGCCGCCGTCGACGGGCATCGGCAGCTCGTTGCACGCGAAGGAACGATCACCGTCGTCGATGGTTCTGGGACTCCGCTCGCGGGCGCCGTGCTGTGTGAGGCGAGCGTCGGCGCGCGCTTCGGCATGGAAGCCAACGTCAGAGCAACCTCGGACGCGAACGGGATCCTCACCCCCCCCGGCGATTGCCGTCGCGACGCCGAGACCACCTGGGTGTCGATGCGTGGCTTCGTCCCGACGGCGTGGGCCGGACAGGACAGGGTCGAACTCGAGCGGGGCGCGAGCATCCATGCGATCGTGACGCGGCTCGATGGCACGCCGGTTCCCGACTGCATCGTCTGGGTCTCGAAGCGCGGGATCATGCCGACGTCGGCCAACCCGAAGAACGCGAGTCCCGCAACGCTCGCCGAATGTGTCGTCCCGAGCCCTGACCCTCATGCGATGTTCTCGGGGATCTCGGATGCGCAAGGGAGAGTGACGATCGAAGGCATGCGACCGGGCCAATACATGGTCGAGCCGCAGCACGAATCCCTGTCACTCGCCAAGATCACCGGCCTCTCGAATGGCGGGATGGTCGAGGCCCCCAGCGGCACCTTGCACCTGCAGATGGAGCCTGTCCTGGGGGCGCGCATCGAATTCCTCGACGAGGATCTCGTGACCTACGCCTACCAGTCCCCGCGACAGCTTCACCTGCAATGCTCACGCGGGATGCTGGAACGGAACGGTCCGTCCGGGACGGAGCGCGTTCACTGGCTCGAGGTTGAGGGAACACCGCGCGCCTGCGATCACGAGCGCGAGGTGACGCTGTTTGCCCTCCTGGCTTCGACCGGACCGATCAAGGTCCCCATACACCTGGTGCCGCTCGATGATCCGGGCTACCTGACGGTTCATCGGGCCAACGGGAATGGGACCGGGATCGGCCAGGCCGTCGTGCAGCTGACGGATGCCGTCGGCCGACCGGTCCCGGCCAGGATGCTGTGGAGCATGACGAAGGGGTTGAGGATCAGCAGTCTGTCGCGGAACGAAGTGCCTGAGCTGGATCCGAAAGCGCTGGCGTGGGATGCCGCCATCACCGCCGGCGAGGAGTGCCGGCTGCAGCACGGTTCGTATGAACTGACCACCAGCAGTCCGTTCCTGCGCCGGATGATGGAGAAGAAGCTCGTCGACATCCGCGCCGAACAGGAGACACGGGTCGAAGTGGGGCTGCCGCTGAGAATCGGCAAGATCGAGTTCACCTACCTCAACCCGACAGCGCAATGGTGGGCCGAGGTGAAGGGTGAGACCGCGGACGGGATCGCGGACTCACGTACCGTGCAGGTCGCGGGAGGGGAACGACTCGAGCTATGGCTGCCCGAAGGTCGCTACACGGTCACGGCCTACGCGGCTGGATACGAACGGGCCAGGAATGCTCTGGTGGTCGATGGCGCGGACGTTGTGATCGAGTTCGCGGCGCCGAAGGCCGGTCTCTGACATGCGGCGCCTGAGCCTGCTGCGCTTCCCCCTGGCGATCGTGCTCGCGCTGAGCGGCATCGCGAAGCTCGTCTCCGGACACGCGCCGGAGGTCATGATCGGAGAGTCTGGCTACTTCGCCCTCGCGATCATCGAGCTGCTCGTCGCCGCCGGACTCGCATGGCATGCCACCGCAAGGATCGCCGCCTGGTCCGTGATCGCCCTCGCCGCGGGTGGGGTCTGGGCAGCGTTCACCATGGAAGGCCACTGCGGCTGCCTCGGTGTCTGGCTGCCTCTCGACCGGCAGCAACACGTGATCCTGGCCGCCGTCGTCGGCCTGCTCGGCACGGCCGTGATCAGCGGGTATCAGCGCCACCGCAGTCCTGACCCGGCCGGAGGCCCCGCGGAACGGGCGACGGCCTGAGCCCGATGCCGTGCCGCGTCGCCTCGCGGCGTCGGGATCTCAGAAGCTCATGCGCAGCGACAGGAACACGTTCGAGTCGTTCTCGAACTGACCGAAGAAGGTGTGCTGATCGCGCCCGACGAAGACATTGGCGCCGACTGCGGCCGTCCAGCTGTCATCGATCGCGTAGCTCGCGCTCGGTCGCAGGTAGGCATCGGAATCGCTCGGACTGTAGAAGGCGAACAGGGACAGGCGCAGCCGCTGCTCGAGCAGCAGCTTCGACAATCGCGCCGTCACGACGTGGCGCACCTCGTCACGCGCCGTCCCCCCCGAGGGCAACGTGGACAGGTACTCGTCATGCCCCATCATGGCCTCGAAGTAGTACTGCATCCCGGCCGTGAGGCCATGGGCCAGCTCGGGCAGGTCGCGTTCGAAGCCGATCAGGCCGCGGAGCTGCGAGTTGTCGATCAGCGCGTCGTCGCCGTCAGCATCCTGTCGCGAGTCGTAGTAGCCGACCTCGACGTTGGCGATCCCGCCCGCGAGCTGGGTGCGGGCACTGGCGCCGTACACCGCGAGCCGGGGGAACGTGCCGCGCCCGGCAGTCATGTCGAACCCGGCGGGGCTCTTCCAGCGACCCCAATAGCCGTAGGCCGCGAGCTCGTAGCCGCCGACGTTGCGCGACAGCCGCATCGCGACCTCGTCGTCCTCGAACCAGCGGTCTCGAACCAGGGGATCCTGGATCGCATCGCGGCCGGCGCGACGGCCGAGTATCGGATTGAAGTACGACAATCGCTCGCCGCGAACGAAGCGATCGGGATCGAACCGCGGCGTGTAGACGATCTCGAGGTTCGCCAGATCGGTGAAGAAGCCGGCCCGGATCGCATCCGACGGCGCCTTGAGGTACTCCGTGTCGCGGCCGGTCAGGAACGAGACCCAGTCCTTCGGGAACAGGTCGTTGATGAACAGCAGATCGCCGGTGCCCCAGGTGAGCGCCTGGCGTCCCACCTTGAGGTCGACCGTCGACCATGGCGAGATCGCGACGTTGGCCTCGCGCAGATCGAAGCAACCCTCACCGGTCTCGAGGTCCGGGCCCCAGCCGCGCTGTAGGTTATCGGCGATCAGGTCGCCAGCGAGGCGCGCGATCAGGGAGTCGAACGCGCCCTCGGCCTCGAGCCGCAGCCGCGCTTCGCCGACCGACGCGTCGCGCTCGTAGGGATCCCGCTGCGTTCGCGCGCCGGCGCGAACGTCGAAGAAACCCCCGAATCGCCACCGCTCCGCCCACCCTGCCTCCGGCTCGTCGGCTGGGTCAGCTTGCTGTTCGTGTTGCCCGGCTTCGTCGCCGCCACCGAGGCCGCTTGGCAGCCCGGGCTCCTGCCCGCCGAGGCCGCTCGGCAACGTCGGCTCGCCGGCCTTCTCCGGTTCCTGCCCGCCGAGACCGGCCGGCAGCTCCGGCACCTGCGCCAACGCCGCCGCCGCGGTGATCCATCCGATCGCGACGGCCCGCATCATCGCATGTACCGCCGCGGCGCCTGACGCAGGTAGCGCTCGGTGAAGATCTCCTCGGGCAGATCGAGGTCGTAGGCGACATCGGTGTAGGTCACGATCGTGTGGCCCTTGCTGCGCAGGTCGGTCATCTTCGCCTTGGTGACCGTCGGGTAGCCCTGAACCTGATCGACCGCGAGCGCCTCGTAGGTCCGGTAGACCTCGTCCTTGTCGTCGCGATACTCGACCTTGACGACGACGGAACTCGCCCGGTGGATCCACATCTTGTACGCCGCGAACTCGGCGCTCTTGGCATCCTTGGGGACCGATCGGATCACGTAATAGTCCTTCGTGGTCTCGATCAGCTCGTGCGTGTCGGCGGCGATGTGTCGCCCCGACACGTCCTCGTAGTAGAAGTTCGAGCCGACGAAGCTGCTGCGCTTGTCGGCGGCCGAGATCGGCTTGACGAGGTCCAACGCCGGCAGGTAGAGCCACCGACTGTCGTCCTCGCCGGGACGCTTCCAGACCAGGAATGTGGTCTTGTCGACGTCGGCCGGGCGCTTGAAGCGCACGTAGAAGCGCTGCTCGCCGCAGTAGGAGTCATCGGCCTCGACCTTGGCACCGCCAGCGGTCTCGCCGGCCGCGGCAGCGGGCTGATCGCGACGCAGGATCGTCATCTCGCGCACGCGTTCGCGGCCCTGGCCATCGACGATCACCATCTTGACCTGGGCCCGACCGTCGCGGCCCTGGTAGTAGCCGACGCGGTTGGCCGCCGCGACGATCTGCTCGACGGTCGGCTCGGTGGGCGCCGTTTTCTCCTGCGCGAACGCAGGCGTCGTCGCCATCGCCAGGAGGACGAGGTGGAAGAGAGAGCTCTGGACGGGTCGTTTCATGATTCGTTCTCCTCGGTCGCCGATCGGACCTGCCTCGGCGCGCGGAACAGGAAGCCCTCGGCCACCGAGATCAACGCCGGCAACAAGAGCAGCGTGGCGATACCGGATACGCCGAGAATCGCCGCCAGCAGGAAGCCGACGGTCTGATACGGGACCAGCGGGGCGAACAGCAGCGGCAGGAAGCCGATGGCGATCACGATCACGTTGCGGCTGATCGCGCGCGCCGGCTCGTCGAACAGGACAGGCAGGGCCGCCTGCCACGAGCCACACTGTTCGTAGGCTCGCCGTGCCCGGGCCAGCAGGTGGATGGCGAAGTCGACGGCGAGGCCGAGCGCCAGCGACGACAGCACCGCGACCGGCATGTCGTAGGGCTTGCCGACGATGCCGACCGCGCCGTAGACGAGCGCGATCGTCAGCGTCAACGGCACCATCGCGAGCAGCCCCCACCACAGCGACCGGAACAGCACCACCATCAGCACCAGCACGACGAGGAAGGCGCCGGCCAGGCTCTCGAGCATGCCCGTGACCATCTTGCCCTGCCAGACGACGTTGATGTGGGTCAGGCCGAACCACTCGTGGCGGATCGGCGCCGGCGGCGGCGTGCCGGCGACGTAGGCGTCCGCGGCCTCGTGCACGGCGGCCATGTCGCGGTTGTCGCCGCTGGTCAGCTGCAGCCACAGGCTGGCGTGCCGGTAGTCCGGGGTCACGAAGTGCCACAGGTCATCGGGACGGTGACTGCTCTGATAGGTCAGCAGGCATTGCGCCACCGCCGCGCTGCTGTCGGGCACGCGGTATTCCTCGGGCTTGCCGAGCATGAGTTCGCGATGCACGGTCTGGACGACGTCGGTGATCGAGCTGCTCTTGCCGACCAATTGGCTGTCCCGAAGGTGCTGCTGCAGCCCCGCGATCCAACGCAGGACAGCGGGGTCCTTGAACACCTGGCCACGTTGCCGTTCGGCCGAGAGCGTGCTCGCCACCTCGTCCCACGAGTCGGCGAGCGCGCCGTCGCTGCCCTCCGCCCGCTCGGTCACGATGCCATCCAGGGCCGCGAGCGCGTCGGCCGCCGATGCCGCAGCGGCAACGGCCGGACCGACCCGCTTGCGCATCTCATCGAAGGCGACGACGAGGTCGGCGCTGTCTTCCGCGACGAGCTGCTCGGCGCGTGCCTTCAGGCGAGCGTCGAGCCCGGCCGCGAACGCCGTCGGATTCCACTCATCGTCCGCCGCGGTCAGTGCCAGGTAGGCCATGTAGGTGCCGGCGAAGTGCTCGTTCAGCACGCGATCGGCAACCCGGATCTCGTGCCCCTCGGCGAACCACTTGACCGGATTGTCGTTGATCACGATCCGCGAAATCCCCCAGCCGGCGACCACCAGCGCGACCGCCGCCAGCCCGAGGATCGCCTTGCCGAACCGGCTCGTCAACGGCGCCAGACCGCTCAGGCCGCGCGCCAGCAACGACTGGCGTCCGCCATCGTGGGCGGCGCCGAAGTTCTCGAATACGCGCGCCGGCAGGAAGGCGATGTAGGCCGGGATGAACAGGATCGTCAGCAGCCACGCGACCAGGATCCCCATCGCGACGAACACGCCGAACACCTGCACCGGCGGGATCGGCGTCAACGCCAGCGAGGCGAAGCCCGCCGCCGACGTCAATGACGTGTAGAGCATCGGCATGAACAGCTCGTCCATCACCGTCCGGATCGTCTGCGTGCTGTCGCGGGTCGCGCGGTAGCGATCGAAGAACTCGCTCAACATGTGGACCGAGTCGAGCACCGCGATCGGCATGATGAAGATCGGGATCATGCTGCTCATGATGTGGACCGGCTGACCGGCGGCGATCAGCGCCCCCATCGTGAGGATCACCGAGATCATGGCGATGATCATCGGCCCCACCACCAGCGCCAGGCGGCGGAAGAACCACAGCATCAGCAGGAAGATCACGACCATCGCGATCGGGGCCGAGATCGCCATCTGCAGGAACATCTCGACGCCGAAGGTGTCCTCGGCGATCGGCAGTCCGGTGATGTGGTACTGCTCGCTGCCCTTGTAGGTCGCGATCCGGTCGCGCAGCAGGCTGGCGACCTTGAAGCTCAGGTCCTTGCGCGTCAGCGGCACGTAGATCGCCAGCGCGCGGCCGTCCTCGGAAACCAGCGTGCCGTTGAGGAAGGGGATGCGTTGGGCGCGGTCGCGGACCTGCAACGCCGCCTCGGCCGTGGTCGGCGGCTCGGGCATGAGCCATTCGAACCGGACCGAGCCGAGGCCGCCCTGCGAGATGTCGTCCACGGTCGACGGCGCCAGCAGATCGACGCCGACGACCCCTTCCGTCGCGCCATCCTCGCCCTGCCAGTGCAGCGTCTTGGCGTAGCTCGCCAAGTCGTAGATGTCGGCGAGGGCCGCTGGATTGAAGACCCCCTCCTCGCGCGACTCGTCGACGACGCCGACGACGACGATGTCGTGCAGGTCGAAGAGCTTGCGCGTGTCACGATGGAACACGCGCGCGGCCTCGTCGGGCGACAGCATGTTCTCGGGGTCGGTGTCGACCTGGACGCCATTCAGCGCCGAGAACGTCTGCGGCCACAGCGACGGCAACGTCGCCGTGAGCGCCACGAGCATCGTGATGAGCAGGGTCACGCCGACGACGAGGCCGCGGCGACGGACGGAGAACTCGGCAACCTGACCGGCGAGTTTCATGCGTGGGTTCCTTCAGGCGGTCGGCCCCGGGGGACGACCGCGGACAGTATCGGTGGTGATCAGGCGGCGGCGCGCTTCAGGCCGAAGCGTCCCAGGATCCAGATCATCGGGCACCAGTCGGTGAAGGCCGACTGCAGCAGATTGAGACCGACGAAGGCCGTGAGCCACAGCCAGGATGCCTGAGCCAGATCGGCACCGCCGGTCGCCCAGGCCAAAGCGAGTGAGCCGAGCACTACCGAGCCGGCGATTCCACGAAGGACACGTTCCATGATTTCCTCTTGTCGACGCCGAGGTGTCGGGCGCCACCGAGGAAGAGACACGACCCGGACTCATGGTTCCCGCGATCTCGAAGAAATCCGGGGTGGCTGAGATGCCTGCTCGGATGAGCCCTCGTGATGGGTTCGGGTAGGATCCCGCCGTGCCCTCATCCGACCGCCGCCACCGACCCGAGCCGCCCGACAGCCAGAACGACTGGGACCAGCCGCGCGAGGTCGCCATTCCGCGCCTGCTCGACCGTCATGGCAGCCGTCTCTACGCACTCGGGCGCAGGATCTGCGGCCGATCCGACGAAGGCGAGGACCTCGTGCAGGAGGTCTTCATGCAGGCCTGGCGGATGTGGGATCAGTTCGATGGCCGCTCGGACCCGGCCGTCTGGCTCTACACGATCGCGCGCCGCGCCTGCCAGCGCATGCACCGCCGCCGCGCCGGCGAACCGGACGGACTCGAGTCCCTCGACGAGTCCCTGCCGTTCGACGGCCCGCGCATGGCCGTCCCCGATTCCGACACCCTCGACGCGCAACACCGCCGCGAGCAGCGCGAAGCCGTCGGCGCCGCGATCACGACGCTGCCCGGCGAGTTCCGGCTGGCGCTCGTGTTGAAGGACATCGTCGGCTTCAGCATCGCCGAGGTCGCCGAGATCCTCGACGTCAAGGAGGCCACGGTGAAGACGCGCATCCATCGCGCCCGCCTGCGCCTGCGGCAGGCGCTCGAACGCGGTCTCCCCGAGCGCGAGCTGCCGCCGCCGGCCTACTCACGCCAGGTCTGCATGGACCTGCTGCAGACCAAGCAGGATGCCCTCGACCGCGGCGTCGAGATGCCCAACGCCAGCGCGATCATCTGCGACCGTTGCCAGGCCGTGTTCGCGACGCTCGACCTGACCCGGGATGCTTGCGGCGCCCTGGCCGAGGGAGAACTGCCGGCCGGACTGCGCAACCTGTTGTTGACCGAGATGAAGACCGCACGCCCGTCGTAGCGGTCAGGATCCGAGGGCCTGCTCGCGATACCAGGCCAGGAGGTCCTCGATGACCTTGACGGCTTTGCCATGGAAGTGGTTGTTGGCGACCACGATGGTCCGCTCGGCATGCGCGGCGATCCGACCGAGCCGGCTGCTGATCTGGCCGACCTCGGCAGGCGTGTACTCCCAGTCGTAGACCTCGTCGCGCCCTGCGCCCTTGCGAAACCACGCCCGGTTGCGGCCGTGCAGCCGGAAGTAGGCGATGTTGCCCGCGCCGTTCGCCCGCGCCACGTCGCGGGAGAAGCCGCCGACGAAGCCGGGGTAGTCGAGGTCGAGGATGCCGACGCCGAGGCCGCGCATCGCCTCGAGCGCCGCATCGGCATTCCAGGACCGGTGCCGGACCTCGGCGAACAGCGGCACGTCGCGGCCGAAGGCCTGCGCCAGGCGGGCCATGTGTTCGACCGCCGCGGCGCCGTAGTGGAACTCGTGGTTGAACTGCGCCAGCAGTCCGAGCAGTCGACCCGAGGCGACCAGCGGAGCGAATCCCGCGCGCACCTCGTCGATCAACGCCTGCCCGAAGCGGCGTTCGTGGGTGAACTCGTGCGGCAGCTTGGCCGTGAACGCGGTGCCGAGGTCCTCGGTGCGGGTGATCCAGCTGGTGCAGTTCTTCGCCGACGGCGAGCGGTAGAAGGTGCTGTTGATCTCGATCAGGTCGACGCGCTGCGCCACGGCGCGCAGGGTGTCCTTGCAGTTGCGCGGATAGACGACGTCCTTCCAGTCCGCATAGGACCAACCCGCGACGCCGAACAGCATCCTGGCCTCAGCCATCGCCGCGCTGATGCCGAAGATTCGCCGCCATGCGTTCCGCGACCTTGACCTCGAAGCCGCGCGACCCCGGCGAATAGAAGATCGCGTCGCGCAGCTCGGGCGGCAGACATTCCATGCGCGCGACGCCGGCCGCGGTGTCGTGGGCATAGACGTAGCCATCGCCATGGCCGGCCTCGCGCGCCAGGGTGCCGGTCGCGTTGCGCAGGTGGATCGGCACCGGGTGCTGCACGTCATCGCGCGCGCTGGCCGCGGCGGCACCGATCGCCCTGGTCACGGCGTTGCTCTTCGGCGCCGCGGCGAGGTAGATCGCGGCCTCGGCCAACGGCAGCCGACCCTCCGGCAGGCCGAGGAACTGCAGCGCATGCAGTGCCGAGACCGCGATCTGCAGCGCCATCGGATCGGCGAGGCCGACATCCTCGGCGGCGACGGCGACCAGTCGTCGCGCGACGTGGACCGGATCGGCACCGGCCTCGATGGCGCG
>JAGQRA010000704.1 GCA_020425885.1 Planctomycetota bacterium
CGCCGCCGCTTCGATCGCCAACACCTGCTCCGGGCCGCGTGCATCCAGCGACCCTCCCGGCGCGGCCAGGGCCGCTTCGTACAGTCGAACACAAGCGCGATACTGCGCTCGGGCATGCGCCAGCTGCGCCGCCGCGAGCAGCTGTGTCCGATCTTCGCTCGTCGCCTCGCCCGCGATCAGCGGTTCGAGCGGCAGGCTGCGCTCGACCGCTCGTCGCGCCGCCTCGATCCGCTCGTCGAGTTCGGGAGCGGCCCCGTTCCGATATCGACGGGCGCTCTCGAAAGCGGCCAGCGCCTCGCGATACCGACCCAGGATCATGAGCTCGTTGCCGATGCTCTCGTGTGCGCCCGAATGGCCGGCGTCGAGGGCGATCATCTGGCGATAGGCCGCCACCGCCTCGCGGTGTCGGCCGAGCTGTCGGTGCGCTTCGGCGAGGTACTCGAAGAAGTCGATCCGCGTCGGGTTGGCTTCGACGCCGCGGCGGTACACGGTGGCAACCTTCTCCCAGTCCTTGTCCCAGAACGTGGCACCGAGGGCGTTGTAGGCATCGAGGTAGCCCGGGTTGGAGCGGATGCACTCCCAGAGCGCGCGTTCGGCGGCCGCGGTGTTGCCGAGGGTGATGTTCAGCGTGCCCCGGTTGAAGTGCGCCGGCGCGAAGTCCCGATCGAGTCGCAGGGCGGCGTCGTAGGCGGCCAAGGCGGCTTCGGCCTGGTTCTGGTAGGCGAGGGCGTAGCCGAGATTGGTGTGATACTCGGGGATCTCGTCGTCGATCGCGATCGCCTGTCGGAAGTGGGCGACCGCATCGTCGTAGCGCTGCTGGGCCATGGCGATGATTCCCAGCGTGCTGTGGGCGTCGCCGGCCTCGGGATCGAGCTCGAGCGCGTGCTGCAGCACGGTGATGGCCTCGTCGAATTGCCCGGCCCGCTGCAGCGCGATGCCGAGGTTGGCGAACACCATGCCCTGCTGCGGGTCGAGTCGCGCCGCGGTGCGATAGGCCTCGATCGCCTGCGGCAGCCGCTTCTGCGCCATGAAGATCGACCCGAGCGAGGTGTAGTTCGCGGCGTCATCGGGGGCGAGTTCGATCGCGCGCCGCAGCGTGGCGATGGCGTCGTCGTGTCGGCCCAGCTCGATCTGCACGTAGCCCAGATGGTAGAGCAGGTGCGCATCGTCAGGCTCCGCCGCCAGCATCTCGATCAGGATGTCCTGCGCGCGTTCGTTCTCGCCGAGGAACATGTGGAGCGCGCGCGCCAGCTCGTGTCGCGCCTCGAGGTTGGCCGGCCGCAGGATCGACGCGGCCAGATAGTGCCGGCAGGCCTCGTCGGCATTGTTCTGATCCTGGGACAGCAGGGCGCGGGCCAGGTTCATGTGGATCGCGAAGCTCGAGCCGTGCAGCCGGGATCCGTCGCGCAACACCTTGATCGCCAGCTGGCGCTCGCCGCCCTGCTGCAGGGCGAGGCTGAGCAGGTTCAGGGTGCTCGCCGAGTCCGTCGCGAGGCTATCCGAGGTGGCGTGGCGAACGAGCGTCGTGACGTCGGTGTTGCGCAGGGCATGACGCAGCCGCGTCCGATTCGGATCGCGATCGACGAGATCGGCGATGGCGAGCAGGCGGTCCGAGCCGGCCTGATTGCCGGCCCGAACGCGCAACACCGACCACTCGTCGAGGATGGGGGCCCAGGACGTCGGGGCGTTGCGCGCCGCGATGCGGGCCGCGGCCGCCTCGATGCCGTCGGCATCGGGGTCCATGTCGGCGCCGACGAAGACCGCGCGGTAGGCGGCGTCGACCGCGACCCAGTCGGTCCGACGATAGTCGGGAGCGCCCGGTGAGCCGCGTTCGGGCATCCTGATGTCCTCGAGTTCGGCCAGCAGCCTGGCATTGTCGAGCGCGAGACGGGCCTGCAGTTCGAGGTCGGCGAGCCGCGGTTCGACGCGGTCGCGAAGGGCGGCGGTGGCGTCGTCCGACCGCAGCGCGGCCCGCACGCTGTCGACCTGCCACACGGTCTCTTCGAAGCGGTGCTCGCCGAGGGCCCGCGCCGAATCCTCGATGCCGGCCTCGACCGTGGCGGTGACCGCCGCGGCGCGCTCACGGCGCAGGCCGTTCCACCAGGCATAGGTCGCGCCGGCGCCGGACAGCACCATCGCGACCACCGCCGCCAGCGCCAGCGTGAGCCGGCGCGCGCGCCGTTCCTGGGCGACCATGACCCTGGCCTCGGCGGCTTCGATCTCGGCCTTGCGGCGCCGTTCCTCGGTCGATCGCAGATAGCCGCGGATGCGCACCGCCACCACCGACGCGTCCTGCGGTCGGGCCGCGGGATCGGCCTGCAGGCAGGCGCTGGTCAGGTCGATGAGCTCGGGGTCGGCGCCGCAGTCGGCGAGCGCCGCCTGGGCCGAGGTCAGATCGCCGCGCCGCGCGAGGTCGTACATCTCGTCGGTCTCGCCCTCGTAGGCCGGCCGGCCGGTGAGCAGCTGACACAGCATCGCTCCGATCGCGAACACATCGGCCGTGGGACCGATGTCCAGATCGCCGCGGGCCTGCTCGGGCGGCATGTAGGGCAACGTGCCGATGACCGTGCCGAATCGGGATTGCAGCTCTTCATGGCGGCGCGCCGCCCGGGTGCGGAACATCGTCGATTGCGGTCGATCGGCCGCTCCCGGTGCGGCATCGACGCCGGCGTCGTCGCGCGCCAGCGAATCGCGTTCGGCATCGGTGATCTTGGCCACCCCCCAGTCGAGGACGTGGACCTCGCCGAACTCGCCGACCATGACGTTCGCCGGCTTCAGGTCGCGGTGCACGACCGAGCGGCTGTGGGCATAGGCGACGGCGTGGCAGACCTGCTCGAAGATGCCGAGCAGCTCGATCGGATCGGGCCGCTGTCGCAGCAGCTCGTTCAGCGTCTTGCCCTCGATCAGCTTCATCGAGAAGTACGGCAGCTCGTCCGTACGCAGGCCCATGTCGTAGACCGGGACGATGCCGGGGTGCTGCAGCCGCCCGTTGATCTGCGCCTCTTCGACGAACCGGTGCACCAGATACGGCGAACGTAGCAGCTCGCGCCGCATCACCTTGATCGCGACCGGGCGCTCGAACTCGTTGTCCTGGCCGCGCAGCACGACCCCCATGCCGCCGCGCGAGATCTCGCCGGCCAGACGGTAGCGCTTCTTCCTGGTCAGCTGCTGCAGCGCCTCGCTCTGCAGCGTCGAGTCGCCGTTGCCGTCGCCCGCGCTCGTCGCCGCGGTCGGCTTGGGCATCATGAAGCCATCGGAGTCGTAGGGCGCATCCGCGCCGTCGGCATCGGCATCGTCGAACGCCGGCGCCTCGACGATCGGATGCCCGAGGAAGGAGCCGAGGCCGGCGCGTTCGACATCGAGCAGCGACATCAGCTCCGCGAGCAGTACCTCGTCACCGGCGCACTGTTCGACGAGGAACCTGCGGCGGTCCTCGGCGGCGATCTCGGCGGCGCGCGCGAAGAGGTCCTGCAGGCGTTCGTTCTGGGAGGGTGTGAGCATGGCGTCCAGGGGGCGTGGGCGGCAACCGAGCGGCACCGAGCCGACTCGCGTTGGTCCCCTGCCGTGGACTGCACTCGCGGCCGATTCAGCTGTTCGCGAGGCATGCTACCACGGGGATCGGAGGCGCGGCGCGGCGCTCGGCGGCGAACCGGATCGCGCAGCGACCGAATCGAGATGCGGCTCAGCGGGTCGCCGGCAGCGGGACCGGACACTCCCACAGCTCGGCGAGCGCGCGCAGCAGGTCGATCTCGTCCGGAGCGATGATGCCATCGGCGGCAGCCGCCGCGGCGCAGGCCTCGAGCAGGTTGCGCTTGCCGAGCGGTGAGACGGTGGCGAGCGCGTCGAGACTCGGTTCGAGAGCCGTGATCGTGCAGCGGTCGGCGGGCAGCAGCGCGCTGTCGATGCCGGCTCCGAGCGCGCGCCAACCGGCGGCGAAGGCATCGGCGGCGGCTTCGCCATCGTCATCGGCGCCGGCCCAGGCCAGGGCCGAGATGACGACGGCCGCGTGTTGCGGATGCTGGGCCAGCGCGGTCGGGCGTGGTCCGCGGCCGTGGCGGACGACGGCTTCGCCGCCGACGTGACGTTCGATGGTCTTCAGGATCGCGAACTCGAACGGCGTGATCACGTCGTAGGCCAGCGCGAGCGCCCGGGCCAGCCGGCGCAACGCCGCGCGTTCGGTCGCGGGCAGCGCACGCAACGCGGGCATGGCGAGCTCGAGCAGCGGCAGGCGCGAGCGGTGCGGCAGGTCGGCGAGCGCTGTGGCGAACAGCCGGGCTTGTTGGACGAGGGCGTGGCCGCCTTCGCCGATCGCGGCGAGCTGCCGTTCCCTGGCGCGCGGCTCGTGTTCGAGCAGGAGCCCGAGCGCGACGGCACCGGCGCGCGCCGGCTCGCGGGTCGCGGCCACGAGGTCGAGCGGCAGGTCGGCAATGAGATCGCGGGCGGCATGCACGTGCTCGGGCTGCGGGTCGCCGACATTGGCGGTGAACGCGGCGGCCGTGACCGCGCTGCCGGCGAAGCCCTGCGCGCCGGGCGGCGGCGCGATGGCGGCCACGGCTTCGGTCATCGAACCCGCGTGCTTGCTCGCCTCGGCGGTGAAGCCGGGCAGGATGCGCTCGACGCGGTTTGCGATCGGCGGATGGGTGGCGAATGAGCCGCCGAGGAAGCGTTTGACGCCGTCGGCGAACATCATGTGGCCGGCCTCTTCGGCATGCGCGTTCTTCACCGTCGCGCCGAGCCCGCCGATCTTGGCCAGCGCCATGCCGATGCCGCGCGGGTTGCGGGTGTACTGCACCGCGCTCGAGTCGGCCAGAAACTCGCGTTGCCGTGATACCGCGGCCTGGATGAGCCGCGCGAACAGGACGCCGAGCCAGCCGATGATCATCAGCGCGACGCCGAACAGCACGATGACC
>JAGQRA010000705.1 GCA_020425885.1 Planctomycetota bacterium
CCTTCACGCCCGCCGAAGGCGCGACAGTCAGGACATCGACGACGACCGCGGTGGCGTTGTCCGGCCCGCCGGCCTCGAGGGCGGCCGCGACCAGGGCCTCGGCGGCGACCTGCGTCGTGTCCCGGCCGCCGAGCGCGCCGAGGCGGGCCGGCGTCAGCACGCTCCAGATGCCATCGGTGACCAGCACGAAGCGATCCCCGACCGCGGTCTCGACCGCCGCGAAGTCCGGATTGCAGTCGACCTGACCGCCGCCGATGCAGCGCAGCAGCACGTTGTCCGGCTCGCGCAGGGCATGGTCGGTGGTCAGGACCTCGGCCCCGCCGCCACGCAGACGATAGAGCCGCGTGTCGCCGATGTGCCCGACCGAGGCGTGACCGGGCTCGAGGCAGAGAGCGGTCAGGGTCGTCCCCATGCCGCGCAAGGCCGGCACGGCCGTGGCCTGCTCGAACACGCGCTCGGCAGCGCGCTGGAAGCCGACCTCGAGGCGCGCCGCCACCGCCCGCGTATCGGAGCCATCGAGCACGGTGCTGCCGAGCGCGCGCAGCGCCGTTCGCGAGGCCTCCGCGCCACCTGCCGCCCCGCCCATGCCGTCGGCGATCGCGCACAGCAGCAGCTCACCGCGATCGGGTCGATGGCTGCCGAGCAGGTAGTCGTCCTCGTTGTTGACGCGGATCCGGCCCGTGTGCGAGGCCGCCCCGACCGCGAACGCGCCCGGTACCTTCACCGCTCACCGCCGGCGACGAACGTCGCCGAAGCGACCGACCCGCGGATCGTCGCGACCAACACCTGGATCATCCCGTCCCCGATCTCGGCGGGCAACGCCGCCCGGTAGCGGAATCGACCGCCGTCGTACTGCAGCGAGGCGAGCAGTTCGGTCGAGAACCGCGACGCCAGGGCCTCGGCCAGCGGCGGTTCGGTGCGCAATCGGACCGCGCTCAGGCTCTCGTCCGATTCGACGACCAGGGCCCGACCGTCACCATCGACCACGAGCGACATCGCCGCCGCGCTCTTGTCGCGCAGCTGATGTCGCACCGAGGCCGTCTTGAGGTCGCGCGCGAGCGATACGAGCAGGCGCCGTTTGGTCACCGCCCGCACCGAGTCGCGGACCTTGTCGGCGTCGTTGCCGACCCAGAACGGCGGCACCAGGATCGACGTCAGCAGCCCGAGGAAGTCGGTGCGCTCGGTCAGCGCCAGGTCGACCGGACCGCCGGTGAGGAAGGTGTCGTGCAACGCCTGGCCGGTCTGCAGATCGCGCACGCTGATGCGCATCGTCGCCCGTGATTCGAAGGTGTGATCCGGAATCAGCGCCCCGACCCCGAGCAGGATCCAGGTCGCGAACGTCACCGGCCAGCGGCCGTTGATGCCCATCCCCTCGATCGGCCCGTCCCTGAGTTCCTCGATCACGAGCAGGAAGTCGAAGCCGTCATCGCGGGCGCGCTGCAGGATCTCGCGCATGTCCTCGGGCGGCGCGCCGGCCGTGATCCGGTCGCAGACCAGACGACGCCTCGCCTCGTCCTCCTCCATCGCCACCCGGCGGAAGACCCGTCCGGTCTCGAGGATCCCCACCACCTCGTCGAGCCCGATCGCCTCGGTCCCGTTGACCTCGCGGGCATCCTCGTCGGCGACGGCGAAGGTCCCGGTCGCCGCCGGCCCGGGCGCGAGGAAGGTGCCGCCGGTGACGAGAACGGAGTAGTCGAGCGGCTCGTTGGCGCCCAGGCCATTGAGCTCGGAGGCCGTCGACTGACAGGCCGAGACCGTCAGCAACAGCAGCAACTGCAGACCGGCGACCGCGGCGCGCATCAATCGAGCCCTCGGAGTCGAGCCACCAAGGCCGTGGTCCCGGCGACGCGGAAGCCGATCGAGCGCAGGCGCGGATCCGGGCCGGTCGACAGCAGATCGCGACCGTCCCGCCGCAGCTGAACGGTTCGCAGCACGCCCGGCACGCTGGCCGGGACCTCGGCGTAGACCTCCGGATCGAGTCGACGACCGGATTCGTCGAGCAGCCCCTCGATCTCACCGAGCGCGAGCCCGCGCACCACCGCCAGGGTCCGCAGCGGACCGGCGAGGTCGAGCGGCGGCACGAGGGAACCGTCCGCATAGGCACCGACCTTGGCCAGATGAACTTCGTGGTCGGCGCTCCACTCCTGCAGCAACAGGTCGGCCCCGGCGATGTGTGGCAGATCGGCCACCCATTCGCGAACGCCGAAGTCGAGGCCGTAGAACTCCGCGGCGAACGGCGTCGGCGCGACGTCGCCGGCCGCGCGGGACTGCTCGGCGGTGGCGGGCAGGCCACGGGCGAACGGCCCCGCCGCGGCGAGAAAGCGCGACATCGACACCGGCGCATTGCGGGCGGCGGCGCCGTTGCAGGCCTTGTCGACGTTGGCACCGAAGGCCGCGAGCTCGAGTTCGGTCCCCATCGGCAACCGGAACAGTCCCGGGTCGCCGGCCACGACGAGACCGAGCAGGCGGCACAGCGTGTGTGCCTGGAAGAAGTCGACGCGCGTCAGCGGCCGATCGGCCGGGGCGTCGTTCGCCGCCGCCGGCAACAGCGCCGAACGCTCGAGCCGGCGCGC
>JAGQRA010000706.1 GCA_020425885.1 Planctomycetota bacterium
CCCCAAGCCCGTGGCGCATGCCGCCAGCGCGCTCTCCACTTCCCCACCCAGAAGTTCGCATTTCCGCCCTGTCTGGGGAGCCAGTCGTCCGCGGTAGCGGAACGAGCCAGCCTCGCGGTGAACGCCGCGGGGCTGGGTCGTGTACCGGGGGCAAGCGGAAGCGGCGCGCGTGCGGGGGAATGTGCGCTGTGCGCGCGAGCGGCGGCGCTCTCGATGCGCGGCATGCGAGAGCGGTCGCGGGTGCGTACTACAGCGACCTCCCAGCAGGTTGGAATGACCCGCTCTCGTGCTCTCCTGCGGCGCGAAGAGACGCCCATCTTCGCCCGAGGCGACACGCCGCGCCCGGGAATCCCGGCCTTCAACCGAACGCCAACGCCGAGCAGCTGCGGTCCGATGTGCGGCCGCAGGTAGCCCCGGCTGCAGCAGCAGGGGTCGAAGATCTTGTGGCAGGGAATGCAGTGGTACCGCCTGGCCGCGATCTGACCTGACCGCCCCGCTCCCGTCGCTGCCGCCCCTGTGAAGCCTCCCGCGGCGTACCAAGCCAGCGGAGACGCCCCGTTCAAGGTCGGGACCCACTCCAGAAACGCGGCCAGCACGCCTTGACCCAGAGGCTTACTAGTGGTAAGCCTTTCTTACCTACATGGAGGCACACATGAATACCGACCGTGACCAGATCGAGACCAAGGTGCTGGCAGTGCTCAGGGAGGTCCAGGAACTCAGCGGCAGGACATGGGCCGATCTCGGTCCCCGCTCGAAGCCCATCGGCGATCTACACGGCTTCGATTCGCTGATCGCGATCGAGGTGACCGTCCTGCTTGAGGAGAAGCTCGGGTGCAGCCTCGACAAAAACAACCTGTTCGTGTCCGAGGACGGTACGCGCGCGCTCTCGCTGAAGGAGGTCACCAACCGCATCTCCGAACTGCTCGCCGCCAGCGGAGGGAAGGCATGAGCACCGTGGCTGAGCGACTGCGTCTCGCCCGCGAACAAGCCGGTCTCTCCCAGGGTCAAGTCGCGAAGATGTTGGACATGCATCGGCCCACGATCTCGGAAATCGAGGCTGGTAGACGTCGGGTGCCGGCCGAGGAACTCGCGCAGTTCTCACGAATCTACGAGGTCTCCGTGGCATGGCTTGCGGGATCGGAAGGCGGCGATGAAGGCGTGGACGATCGGGTGAGACTTGCGGCCCGTGAACTCTCCAAGCTCAAGCGCGACGATCTCGACAAGGTACTTCGCCTCCTCTCGAGTCTGCGCAAGTCGAGGCGCGAGAAGCGGTGAGAACGGACGACCTCGCCAGAATGGCGGCTCGCGCAGCCGCTCGCGTCCGCGCAGATCTCGGCGTCGGGCCAGCAGAGGGAGTGTGCCCGTTCGACATCGCCGAGGGGCTCGAGGTGCCCGTTCGCCTGGTCCCTCTGCCGAGCCTCGAGGGCATGTACTCCCCGGAGCCCAGGCCTACCATACTGGTGAGCGCAGAGCGACCTCCCGGCCGCAGGCGCTACACCTGCGGCCACGAGATCGGCCACCACGTCTTCGGTCACGGCACCCGGCTGGATGAGCTCAGGGAAGATCTCACCGTTGACACCTGGAACCCCGATGAGCTCGTGGCACAGCGGTTTGCTGCGGCGCTGATGATGCCCAAGCTCGCCATCAACTCCGCGTTCGCCAAGCGCGGTTGGTCCGTCGCGGACGTGACGCCTGAGATGATCTTCGTGGTCGCGCAGGAACTCGGGGTCGGCTTCACAACGCTGATCGCGCACCTTGAGCGGACGCTTCGACTCCTTTCGCCGAGCGTGGCGGAAGAGTACCGTCGCGTGAGGCTCCCGAAGCTGCGCGAGCGACTCGCCGGCTTCGAGGTCGAGCACGACCTGGTGGTCGTCGACCAGCACTGGGGTCGGCGAACCGTCGACCTGGAGGTTGGCGATGTCGTGGTCCTGCCAATGGGCGCGGAGGTGACCGGCGCATGTGCATCGGTAATAGCAGGACATGAGGGATACTGGGTCGCCTGCTCACCCGGAATCGGAGCGGTGTCGATCGCCGTGGGACGGCCAGATCTGTCGCTTCGCGTGAGCCGAAGAGCATTCACGGGTCTGGCGCGGTACAGACACTTGGAGGACGTCGCCGATGGCGAGTGAGCAGTTCATCGAGGAGGCGAACCTGTCGGTGGCGTGGGCACGGGCGCTTCGCATTGCCAGCGCACGAGGGCGCAAGGAGGTTGGTCCCCTCGTCGTCTCGGTCACCGGGTTTGACACGAGCGGCGCTTTCCAGGAGGAACCCAGGATCCGGAGAGAACTGGACGCCCTCCTCGCCGGGCGGGGCATGCAGAGCGTCGACACGGTCGCGAACACGATCTTCCCGTGGTCGATGTGGAACCCATCGGCACCGCGGCGTCAGCTGTTCGACCGGTACAGCAGGATTGCCCCACGCCTTCGGGGCGCCTCTGGCAAGAACCGCCGCGGCATCTACTTCGACCGGATGATCAGCGGGGGTCCGACGGGGAAGGAGAATCAGGTCGAGTTCGCCCTTGCCACCTACAGCGCACGCAACAGTGTGAGGCGAAGCGTGCTTCAGATCGGCATCTTCAATCCCGCGCAAGATCACTCTGCGGCGGCCCAGCTTGGCTTCCCCTGCTTGCAGCACGTCACCTTCGCGCCCATCGACGATGGCCTTTGTCTGAACGCCTTCTACGCGAGCCAGTACTTGGTCGAGCGCGCGTATGGGAACTACGTCGGCCTCTGCAGGCTTGGTCGCTTTGCGGCCCACGAACTCGGTCTCCAACTGATCCGAATGACCTGTTTCACGGGGATTGCCGAGTGCGAGATCGGGAAGGGCAAGTTGGCCAAACTGCTGGCCGCTGCCGACGAAGTCATCGGGCCGAACGAGCGGCCGGGAGTGATGTCATGAACTTCGACGAGTACCAGCGCAGAGCAACCGTCACCGATCAGAACCCAAGGCCGGCGGATGAGTCCGAAGGAGTTGCGCCGCCTCCTGCAGAGCCACACCGGCACGAAGTGATCCCGCTCCTCGGGCTCGTGGGCGAGGTCGGAGGTCTGCTGGCCGAGTACAAGAAGCTGCTCCGTGACGGCGCGACGCATAGGAAGTTCCGCGATGAGGTCGCCGAGGAGTTGGGCGACATCCTCTGGTACGTGTCGAACGTCGCGTCCAAGTTCGACCTCGACCTGGAGGAGATCGCGAGCGCCAACCTTGCAAAGGTCGAGGATCGGTGGCGTGCGCCACAACAACAACGACCGCTGTACGACGAGGCCTTCGACCGTGACCAGCAGCTCCCGCGCCAATTCGAGTACGCGTTCGAGCACCAAGACGTCGATGGAATCCCGAAGCTCGTGCTCATCGACGTTCGAAACGGAGGAACGACTGGTGACCCGCTCACCGACAACGCCTACGAAGACGACGGCTACCGCTACCATGACGTCGTTCACCTCGGCTTCGCGGCGTGTCTCGGGTGGTCACCCGTGTGGCGAAAGCTGCTCCGCAAGCAGAAGCGGGTCGCGAACCGCATCCCACGTGACCTGGCAGACGCCGAGGATGGCGGTCGCGCCCAGGTAATCGAGGAGGCGATCGTCGCGGCTGCGTACGTCTACGCCGCCGATCACGGCTTCTTGGAGAACCTCCCGAGCGTCGACTGGCACCTGCTTCGCCACATCAGACAGCTCACGGCAAACCTGGAGGTCCGCAACGTCTCGGCGTGGGAGTGGAACGACGCCCTCCTCCGTAGCTTTGCAGTCTGGCGGCAGCTTCGCGGCAACCGTGGTGGTATCGTCCGTGGCGATCTCGATGCCGGCACGATCGAGTTCATCGCGCAGGCGTAGCTGCGAAGGCGAGGACACCTTGGTGTGGCTGGCTAGCCTTCGACAGTGATGCACTGGGCGCCAAAGTGGTCGGCAGCTTGATGCCCCACTTCGGTGGGTACCACTGCGGAAGGGGCGAGCGGCTCGGTGCGAATCTCTGCTTGATGCGAGTGCGGCCGGAGGTGCCCTTCACGTCGGGGTGCACGACGCGGGCGTACTTGTCGACCTCACAGAAGAGGTTCTGGCAGTCGATGAGTTGCAGGGGACGGCCCCAGAGGTCTTGGAACTCAAGACCTAGGCGGCGGAACTCGGCATCGGCGACCCCAGCCATGGTGCGGATGACGTCGGCCTCGGTGAGGCCTGCCGTGTCCGCGAAGCACTTCCTGATTCCGTCCCGCGCGCCCGGCCCGGCAACGACGAAGTCCATCTCGGAGAAGTCCAGCATCGAGCTGTAGTTGAGGTCGATAGTGAACTGGAATGCGAGGAATCCGCCGAGCGAACGGTACCCACGGAGGATCTCGTAGACGCTCTCGAGGGACCGAGCCCGCTCAACCCGGGCTGGAACGCCATCGCGCATGAGATGTTCGAGGAGGCGGAGGTGGTTTCGGTGCTTTCGTCGCGAGCCGAATGCGGGCGACGGCATGATGTACGCGGCCGAGTAGACCCGCTCGCCCCGCTTCATGAGCCCATCGAACACACGCGCGTAGCGCTCGAACGCGAACTTTCTCCAGCTCGGCGGACCGACTTCGCCGGTGAGCGCTTCCCAGGTTTCGATTCGGTTGAAGAACTTGAAGAGGAGCGCGCGGAAGAAGATCTCCTCGCTCGTCTGCGGCCCCTCGTAGAGGACGTGTCGGATCAAGTACTGGCTCACTCGGTCCGCCGCCCGGTAGACATTCGTGAACCGGTGGCCGGCGAGCACGGGATCGTTTGTCCACGGTGGCGGGGTTCCCAGGACCCTCTGCATGAAGAGGTCCTGACGCTGCGCAGCGAAGCGCCAGTACGTGTCGAAAACGGGGGTCGTCTTGAGGACGCGGCTCGGTCCCGCCTCGATGCATTGCGGGTGCCGGCGACGAGCAGCCGTGGGCATCGGCCGGATTCAACCTGACGAGGAGTTGCGCGGCAAGCATCCTTCCTTCAACGATTCGGACTCGTGTGGGCCGCGTCTGCGCGCGCGGCCGGAGGTCGTGTTCCTCAGGACGCGCTCGCTGCACCGCTCGGTGCCGAGGAGGATCTCCTGCTGCACGTCCACGGGCAGGAGCGCGAGGTCCATCAACTGCGAAACCCGTGCTCGCGTGATGCCAAGCACCGCCGCGGCGTGCGCGTAGTTGCGCAACTCGCCGGCGTCGATGAGCCGCTCGATGTAGTGCGCGAGCGCAAGGCGCCGTGCCAGGGTGACCGTGGACACCGGAACCAGCGCGGCGGCGGCCTGGGGTACGCGATCGGCGCCACCATCCGGGCGCTTGGGTGGCGGCCGTTTCCCGAGCCGGCTCCGGATCCGGATCATCGGCTCCATCATGTCACGCCCTCGGGGTTGCCGAATCCCATGAGCCGCATCTCGATGTCGATCTCGTCGGTCGTGGCGGTGTAGGTCACCCCGGCGATCAACGGGCGCAGGACTTGCTGGCGGTCCGATCGCCCCAGTTGGTCCCAGGCGGGCTGAACGGTGGCAAACGGCACGGACCCGGCATGGCCTTTCCGGCCGTTGCGGGAGGATTCGTGCTCCGCACGATGCCGCTCGAACTCGGTGGCGACCGCCGTTTCGAGCAACCCGTGCTCAGCCGCCGCCTCCTCTACCTTGCCGAACACGTGCTCCTCGACGGCCGATGCCGAGACCCGGCTGCCAGGGCAGGCATCCGCGCCGAGATTCTGCTGAGTCTGGCAGACGTAGTAGCGGTTCGTGCGCCCGGCCCTGGTGGTGTACGAATGGCTCATCGCCTGGCCGCACGCGCCACAGCGCAGCAGCCGATCCAAGCCGGCGTCCCACTTCCGACGTGGGCCGGCGCCGCAGCGACGGTTCCTCTGTAGCAGTTCCTGCACCGCGTCCCACGTCGCCTGTTCAACGATCGCCTTGTGCGCACCGTCCACGAGCGCCGATCCCGCGCGCACCATGCCGGCATAGAGCGGGTTCGTGAGCAACGTCTGCAGCGAGGTCTTCGTGAACGGCAGGCCCGCCGATTCCCTTCCCCTCTTCGATCGGAACACCTTGGTCCGCACCCCGCGGCGGCGCAGGTCGCGGGCGGTCTCGAGCAGCGAACCGCGCTCCAGGTACGCAGCGAAGATCTCCCACACCGTCGCCGCCTCGGCCTCGTTCACCACGAGCCGCTTGTCCTCGATGTCGTAGCCGAGCACCGGACGCCCGCCCGTCCAGAGCCCGTTGCGCCGGCATGCGGCGATCTTGTCCCGCGTGCGCTCGCTGATCACGTCGCGCTCGAACTCCGCGAACGACATCAGCAGGTTCAGGGTGAGCTTGCCGACGCTGGTCGCCGTCGAGAACTGCTGCGTCACCGACACGAACGTCACGCCGTGCCGCTCGAACAGGTCCATGATGCGCGCGAAGTCGGACAGGCTCCGGCTCAGGCGGTCGATCTTGTAGACTGCGACGCAGCCGACGGTGCCCGCCTCGATGTCCGCGAGCAGCCGCTGGAACGAGGGCCGCGCGGTGTTAGCGCCTGTGAAACCGCCGTCGTCGTACCGCTGCGGCAGAGCCTTCCATCCGTGCGTACGCTGGCTCTGGATGTAGGCCTCGACGGTCTGCCGCTGCGCTTCGAGCGAGTTGAGCTCCTGGTCGAGGCCCTCGGCGGTCGACTTCCGCGTGTAGATAGCGACGCGGACCGCCGCAGGTCGCGCGGCGTTGCCGGTGCCCCTGGGGCGCGACGCGGCCCTTTCGCGCGGCTTCAGCACCGGGAGGCCCCGCGCTTCGTCAGGCCGAAGAAGAGGCGGCCGTTCCAGTGCGTGCCGGTGACCGCGCGAGCCACGGCCGAGAGGCTGGCCAACACCTGCCCTTCCCATTCGAACCCGTCCTTCAACACCCGCACGCGGATCTCCCGGTCACGCCACAGCCGCGTCAGGACCATGCCGGGCAGGAGAGCCTTCGGCGGACCCTGGTTCGGGTGCCGCGGCCTGGGTGGCACGACGTCCTCGATCGGCGGCAGTTCGATCTCGCCGATCAGCTCCTCCAACCGGGCCTTGGCGACCTTGGAGAGCCCGCCGAGCCGCTGCTCCTGCAGCTTCCAGGCGATGCGCTTCCAGAGCCATGCCCGATGCCGGACGCGCGGCCGCTTGCCGAACAGCGCCTCGTATCGCTCGGCCAGGCGCAGCACGTCCATGGCCTGCAGTTCCTCGATCTCGGCGGCCATGGGCTTCCTGGGCGGTACGTCGTTCACGTCCACGGACACATGGAGCCTCGATCTCGGGGTGTTGAGCAAGGCCCTCGTCGCGGTTCTCCGGCGGCTGGCGCGGCGGTTGCGGCAGCCCGCCAGGAAGTCCCCGATGCCCCCGCGGGCACGGGGCCCTGGGCCGCCCCCCTTGACGCGCGGGCCGGCAGACCCCTGGCGAGCCGGCCCGCACCACCGCCGCGGACGCCGGGCCGGCTGGCGCGTCAATCGTCGCGCTGGCGGCGTACCGTGACGGCGAACGTCTCGTTCTGCTGCACCCCGTCGATGAACAGGATCGGCGCGCAGATGATCTCGTCGGGTTCGTACCGCAACCGCTGGTGCCACGCCGCAAGCGCCAGGGAGATCACGATGTCGTCGTGGTACCCGCCGGGCGCCCCCGTGCGCACGTTGCCGGCATCCGTCACCGAGAACTCGAACGCCTCGAGTTCGTCGATTCCCTCCGGCCACGCCTCGGGCTTCGGGATCGTGATCGACTTCCGCTCGAACATCATCGCCAGGTTGTCGATCAGCGCGGCCTTGGTCTTCTGGGTGAACGGGTACGCCAGCGCCCGGATGTCCGCGCGCAGGAGCTGCTCGTAGACCGGCTCGCCGGCGCCGGTCGTGTCGACGTAGACCTCCGGGTTCCCGTAGCGTTCGAGCGCCGCCTTGATCCGCTGCACCTGGATCGGCCAGTCGAGCCGCTGGAAGCGATCGGCGAGCACGAGGTTCCGCTTGTCGTCGATGACGGTCAGCACCGTGTAGTCCTCGATCTTCGCGAGGTCGAGGCCCGCGAAGTACCGGCGCCCGTCCTGCTGCTCTGCAAACGCTCCCGTCGCGGCGTCCCGCACGTAGCGGAACACGGCGCCGGACCCCTCGATGAACTCGGCCTCGTACTCCTGGCGGAACACGCGCTCGGGCAGCCGGGCGCGTTCGCGCTCGATGAGGTCGCGCTCGAGCAGCGGGTTGCCCCAGCTCGGGCAGTTCCAACTGCGCCAATCGGGGTCGCCGCCCTGCCCGCGCCGGAACAAGTCGTAGTAGTAGCCCTTGCCCTTCGGCGTCGAGATCAACAGGGCCCACCCCTTCTTGTCGATCAGCCGCTGCGAGATGTGCTCCTGCCAGACGCGCGGCCTGAGCCGGGATGCCTCGTCGAGGATGACCCAGTTCAGGCCCTCGCCCAGCAGCGACACCTCGCTGTCCGCCGATTTGCCGCGGATCTCGGAGATCCCGCCGGCGAGGTTGCGCAGCAGGATGCGCCGCTCGGACTCCTTGACCGCGATGATCCGGTGCTTCAGGTGTTCCAGCGCCCGCAGCCGGATCTCGAGGAAGACGCGATCCGCCAGGTCGTAGGTCGGCCCGACCACCCACCCGATGGATCCCTTCTTGTTCGGCTGCATCGCGGCCGCCAGGCCTTCCATCGCGGCGCAGACGGTCTTGCCCCAGCGGACGCCGCAGGCGACGACCCGCCGCGGCTCGGTGGCGAGGTGGATCTCGAGCTGCCCCGGATGGGGCGTGTAGCCGAGGTCCTCGAAGAACTTCTTCTTGTCGAGCGAGGGCTTAGCCATTGCTGGCCTCCTCGACGTTATCACCCTCGACAGTCAGCCAGCGCGAGTACTCGCGGCGGATCACGTCTTCGACCTGGATCGCGGTCCGATCCGACGGCTCGCCCCGGATCAGCCGCTCCTGCCGGATCGCGACGTCCAACGCCCGCACGGCTTCCATCGCTGTCTGCAGCGGCATGTCCCGGAGCGCCTCGAGGGCACGGGCCTGCACGATGCGCAACGACTTGATGTGCCTGCCGTTCATGTCCTCGAGCGCCTCGGCGAGGCGCTGCTCGGCACCCTGGCGGGCCTTGGCCTCGAGCTCGGCAACCCGCTGCTGCCACTCCTCCTTGCGCGCGCGGTTGGTAACCGCGCGCTTGGTGACGGCGAAGTGGCGAGCGACCGCCTGGTAGCTGCGGCCATCGCCGAGGCTGACGTAGTACTCGAACGCGTCCTTGGGGAGCTTGGCGGCCATCACGCGACCTCCCCGGCGTTCGCGGCGCGGTCGCCGCGCTGGGCGGCGATCTCGTCGAACGTGGCGCCAGTGCCGTCGAGGACGGCCGCCTTACCGGTCGCCGTCTGCCAGCGCCGGATCGCCACATCGACGAACGGTGGGCTGATCTCGATCGCGCGGCAGCGGCGTCCGGTGCGCTCGGCCGCGATCAGCTGGGATCCGGAACCCGAGAACGGCTCGAACACGACGTCGCCGCGGCGCGTGTGCTTCTCGATCGGACGCACGAACAGCTCGACGGGTTTCGAGGTCGGGTGGTCGCTCTGGAACCTGGCCTTGCCGTCCCAGTCGCATTCCCACACGCTGTCGTGCCGGTGCTCGCCGTCGTGCTCGGGCTTCTCGCCCTGACGCCAACCCATCATGCAGGGCTCGTGGCGGAAGTGCCAGAAGACGTGGCCGAACACCGGTGCCGGCTTGACCCAGATGATCTGCTGGTGGTCGAGGATGCCGAGTTCTCGCCAGATCCTCTGGATGTCGCCGCAGCGCTTGTGCGCGTGCCAGCAGTAGATCGCGCCCTTCGGCGCGAGCACGTCGAGCACGTTGGTGAACACGGACCGGAAGAACCCGTCCCCATCCACGATGTCGATCTCGCGGTAGCTGTCGGTCCAGTCCTTGCCTGAGTCGTTGGGCCGCTCGCCGGTGTAGCCGACGAGGTACGGAGGGTCGGTGGCGACGAGCGCGGCCTTCGCGCCGGCCATGGCGAGGCGGACGTGATCCGGGCGCGTCGAGTCGCCGCAGTGCAGGCGATGGTCGCCGAGGATCCAGAGGTCCCCGGCCCTCGAGACCGGCACCTGCGGCGGCTCGCCGGGCCCCGGATCGTCGATGGGCTCTGCGAGTCCGCCCGGCTCTTCGAGCTGTGCCAGCAGTTCGTCGATCTCACCGATGCTGAAGCCGACCCCGTCGAGGGCGTCCTCGGCGCGCAGATCCTGCAGGATCCTCGCCAGCGCCGGTTCGTCCCACTCGGCGAACTCGGCCGTGCGGTTGTCGGCGATGGCATAGCCGGTGGCTTCGAGGTCGGTCCCCTCGAACCAGACGACCGGCACCTCGTCGTGGCCGAGCTGCTTCGCGGCCTTCAGGCGCGTGTTGCCGGCGATGACCTCGCCGCTGGGCCGGGCGACGATCGGCTGGCGCCAGCCGAACCGGCGGATCGAGTCGGCGACGTGGGGAACAGCGGGCTCGTTGATGCGAGGGTTGCTGGGGCTGAGGTAGAGACGGTCGGTAGCGACCCATGTGATGGCGATCTTGTTGTGCATGCGTTCTCCGGAGGGTTGCTGCCGTCACTCGACGGCAGGGCCTCCCGGAGTTGGCGGGCACGAATCGGACACCATCTGTCCAACGGACCAGGCCCAGCCCTTCAGCTCACTTCGGAGTCCCAGCGGGCGCCATGGCCGCTCTGGTGCCAGTGGTAATCGAGCTTCCCGAGCGCCTTGCGGATGCGGTTTCCCGCGCGCTGCAGCGATTCCTCGCGTGCCGCATGCCGCGGGGTCGTGGGTTCCAGCAGGTCCGCTTCCGATTCGCCGTCGGGATCCTCTTCGTCCCGAACCCGCCGCCGGATCGCCTGACCTCGCCAGCGCCGGTCGAGTTCCTCGCCGCAGGCCGCCATGTCGGCGCGCACGAGTTCAGCCCATGACACATCGCGTCCGTCGGCTTCGACGACGGCCCGGAAGACATGGACCTGCCTTGGGCCTCTGACGTGCACCGTCGTGCCGCCCTCGGTCACGATGGCGAGCCTGTCGTCCACGTACTTGATGACGAGAGCTTGAGGCTCGACCCGCTCCGTCGGCTCCGATTCCGTCGCTGGCGATGGCCTTTGGTTGCCATGGGTCTCGACTTGCAGCGCTCGCGCGAGTTCGTCGAGGTCGATCCCGCGCAGCGCCCGGCGCCCGAGTTCCCGAACCTCCATGGCGTAGTGGTCGGCCCTCTGCCGTGTCTCGGCGGAGCCATCGCGCTTCGCCTGCAGCCTGAACCGGACGGCCGCCTGCTGCGGCAGGGCGATGTGGTCGATCAGAACCTGGGCGACCTTGCCGACGAGCCGTCGGTTGTCCACCGCCCCGAGCTGCCGATCCTCGTACTCCAGCGGCAGCGCCTCGCCTGGTTCGGGCCACACGTCCACCTCGACCGCCATCCGCACGGGAACGAGCGGACACCGGTTCGCTGGCGGTTCCGAGTGGTCGCGGATCAATGTCATCCGCTCCTGCAGATCCGCGAAGGCGTCAACCCACCTCCATGCAGCACGAACTTCCTGCCGACCGCGATGGAGAAGGCATCGCAGAGCTCCGAGGACCCACATCGCCGCCCCATCGAGTAGCGGCAAACCAGCAGCCGCCGGGACGATGATGGTCGGTCGATGCGAAACCGTGGAACGACGTGGCACAGGGAGACTGTCGGGTTTTCCGGCGGATCACCTGAAACCTGCTCGCGGACCCGCTTGGTTCGGCCAAGCTGCTCCCCGCTGTGCGCGGCATGCGCACCAAGCGGACCAAGGGACCGGGGGCGTCTAGACATCTTGACTTTCGGACCGGGAGCTGCGAGCCTGGGCTCTCGATCCTCCCGAACGTGTCTCTAGTCCGTACTCGTAGTCGCCGCGTCGTCCGCTCGTGCTCCCTGAGCGCTGTGTGGGCGTGCCTGCTCATGCTACTCGCGTGGGTACCGGGGAGATTCGTGGTCTGCATCGGACCGAACTGCGACAACAGGATCGAGTTTGCCCATGTGGGCTGTTGCGATTGCGACAGCCTGGCAGATGCCCACGAGGCCCGAGATCCCGGCACGCCGAACCCCCTGCCGATCCAATCGGGGCGTGGATGCGGGTGCAAGGACGTCGCGTTGAGTCTCGGCCTCGGCCCGACACCCAAGCGATGGACCGGCGACAACCCCGACGCCCCCTTGGCCTGTCTCGTGCCTCCGGCGGTGGCAGCAATGGGTGTCACCGCGCCGAATCGATGCGTCTGCCGCCCCTCGACCGGTCCACCGCGGGTCGATCGCAGAACAGAGCTACTCGCAAGCACAGTGCTGCTGATCTAGGCGGTCTGCGCCGGGCACGAGCCCGGTGCCGCTCCGTTGTGGCCGGCAGCCGCACCCCAGGTGCAAGCGGCTGGCGGCCTGCCCGCCTGGACCCATTGGACCCGGGGATGCAATGCGAGATTCTCGTCCTGCCGCACGATCGTATTCAACGCCTACCCGCATCTGTTCGCTGCCCGCGCTCCTGCTGCCAGTCGTCGCAGCGTCTGGCTGCGTCGCCTACGAGCCTCGACCGCTAGATCCCGAGGCGATCCTGAGGGATCTCGAACGGGTCGAACTCCCAGCGACGACCGGGTCTTCAGCAGCCGGCGGCGCGGCCACGCCGCCGCTGACGGCAAGGCAGGCAGCCGGCTGGGCTGTTGCTCACAACCCCGGGTTGAAGGCACTACGCACCGACCTGGGCATCGCCCAAGCTGAGCTTGTTCGCGCCGGTCTCTTGCCGGATCCAATGGTTGCCTGGGAGTCGCTGAACGCCTGGGCCATCCAATTCGCGGGGGGCACTCCACATCAGGCGGACTACGTCGCGGGCCTGGTCGCGTCCTGGCCGGTGCCTCGACCAGGCGAGATCGGCGCCCGAGAGGATCAGGCCGCAGCGCACCTGCAGGGCGCTCGCTCCAGCGTCCTGGCCGCAGAGTGGAGCTTGGCAAGAAGCGTCCACCTTGCGTGCCTCGATCTCGAGGCGGTGCGGGCCAAGCTGCAGCTCAACGCCAGGGTTCTGGAAACGGCCCGGCGGACCGCAGACTTCTTCGCCGAAGCACGCCGGGCCGGGGGGGCAACCGCCGTACAGGAGAACCTCGCCGGCATCGAACTCGCTGGCCTGGAGCAGGAGCGCATTCGCCTCGAAGGCGAGCAGCGCGCAGCGCGTCAGGAGGTCCATCGCTTGCTGGGCATTCCGCCGGATGCGCCGCTGGACGTAACCATGGGTGCCGACCCCTTCGTCCTGCCGAGCCTTCCCGACAAGGACACCACCGCGCTCGTGAACGCCGCGCTGCAGAAGCGGCCCGACCTCCTTCAGATCATGGCGGAGTACGACGCCAGCGAGGCCGAGCTGCGGCTCGAGGTCGCTCGGCAATGGCCCCAGCTCTCGATCGGTACCGGGCTCGCCATCGTCCTGCCTTTCTTCAGCCGATGGAACCGTCCCGCAATCGATGCCGCGATGGCGAGGCGCGAGAAAGTCGAGGCAGAGGTACGCGCAGCGGTGCATTCGTTGCGCGCCGATGTCCACGCCGCTGTCGCCAGCGAACAGGAAGCCGTACGCCAGGTCCGGCACTTCGAAGAGATCTTGCTGCCGAAGGTGCAGGAGAGTCTTCGGCTCACGGATGAAGCGTTGCGCGTCAGGGAAGTCACGGCCATCGAGATCCTGACCGCACAACGCCAAGTCCTCGACGTCCAGAACAACTACCTCGAGGCCCGCATCCGCGCCGCACGGGCGCGCCTCCTGCTCGATACCGCTACCGGCACAGTGCTGGCCGACGAGGCCGGCAACCACAAGGGAGAAGACTGATGGCGCACGATCCGACCAACCGCTCTGCATTCGCTGGGCCTCTGTTCCTGACCGTCGTCACCGGGCTCATGGCCCTGTCTGGTTGCGGGCCGGCAGCCGGCACCTCCCCTGACGAGGCCAATCCACAAGGTGACGAGCACTCAGCCGAAGTGCACATAGACGAAGTGCAGCGTCAATCCGCTGGAATCGAGACCACCGTCGCAGCGGCAGCGCCCATCGAGGAGACGATGCACCTCGTCGCCCGTGTGGCCAGCAACGAAGACAGGATCTTCCATGTCACCCCGCCGATTCCGGGGATCGTCCAGGCGATCCACAAAGGCCTCGGCGATGCCGTGAAGGCCGGCGATCCGCTCGTCGAGATCTGGAGCGTCGAACTGGGCAACGCTACCAGTTCCTGGCTGAAGGCGCGGGCGTCCGTCAGCGCCGCTGAAGAGACGCTCGCCAAGTCCAAGCAGTTGTTCGCGCAGCGGCTCGAGACGCTCACGAGTGTTCTCGACGGCGAGATCCGGGTTGCGCGCAAGATCTACGAGCGCGAAGACGAACTGCAGCAGAAAGCGATCGCCACGATCCGACCGTTCCTGGAGGCCGACAAGGAACTGCAGCGGGCGTTGCTCGCCAAGGACCGCGAACTGACCACTCTGGCAGCCGAACGCGACACACGCCTTCTCGATCTCGAGGTGGTCCTGCGCGAGGCACGCATCGAGGAGGTTGCAGCCAGGGAACGATTGCGGGCGCTGGGGCTGGAGGATGCAGCTATCGAGACCTTGGCCGAGCCAGGTCAACGGCACGGCAGCCTGGTGCTGCGAGCCCCGGGAGACGGCGTCGTACTCGAACGCCACGTGACTCGGAACGAACACGTCGGCACCGAGGACGCACTGTTCGTGATCCACGACCTGTCGACCGTCTGGGTCCTCGCGTCTGCCTATGAGAAGGACCTCGCGCGCCTGCGGCCAAAGCAGAAGGCCTACGTGCATGTCGATGCCCTGCCGGGCGCCGATCTAACCGGCGAGGTTTCGCTGATCGACTACCGCATCGCGACCGCCACGCGAACTTCCGCCGTGCGGATCGTGCTTCCAAATAGCCCCCTGGAAGGTTGGCCGATCGACCTGCCGCTGCGGCCTGGGATGTTCGGCGAGGTGGAGATCGTCGTCGAGTCCCGCACCGGGCGCGTCGTGCTGCCCGAGGCCGCGATCGTGCACGAGGGGGAGGACAACTTCGTCTTCGTCCAGACTCCGGGCGAGGATGGTTCGTACCAGCGCCGACCCGTGCAGGTGCGGGCAGGCGCCCACAACCTCGTGGAGATCGTGGCCGGCGTCGACCCTGCCGAAACCGTCGTGGTCGCAGGCACGTTCGCGCTGAAGTCGCTGGCGCGCAGCGAGGAACTCGGCGAAGGCGATGAGCACTGAGAGCGGAGGCTCAACCATGATCAATCGCATCGTCGACTTCTCGCTGAACAACCGCTTTCTCGTCGTCACCCTGTGGCTGCTGGTGATCGTCCTGGGGATCCGCGCCCTGCGCCAGCTGCCGATCGACGCCGTTCCAGACGTGACCAACGTGCAGGTCCAGGTCCTCACCAACAGCGCTGGCCTCGCTCCCCAAGAAGTCGAGCGCTTCATCACGTTCCCCGTCGAGACCGCGATGAGCGGCCTGCCCCGCGTGGAGGAGATCCGCTCAGTATCCAAGTTCGGCCTGTCTGCCGTGACGGTCGTCTTCGAGGAGGACTCCGACATCTACTGGTGCCGCCAGCTGGTCGGCGAGAGGCTCACCGAGGCCAGGGATGCCATTCCCGAGGGCTATGGCGAACCGGAGATGGCTCCGATCTCGACTGGACTCGGCGAGATCTACCAGTTCGAGGTGCGCGGCGACGGCTACTCGCCGATGGACCTGCGGACGATCCTGGACTGGAACATCGCCTATCAGCTCCGCACCGTGCCCGGAGTCGTCGAGGTCAACGCCTTCGGCGGCGAGCTGAAGACCTACCAGATCACGCTCGACTCGGAGTCGCTGACTGCGCGGGGCCTCACCGCCTCCGACGTGTTCGAGGCCGTGCGCCGGAACAACCAGAACGTCGGCGGCGGCTACATCGAGCACGCAGGCGAGCAGTATCTGATTCGCGGCGAGGGCCTGATCGCCGGGCTTCCCGACCTCGCCAACGTGGTCGTCGGCCACGGCGAGGAGGGCACGCCGATCTACGTCAGCAACGTCGGCAAGGTCGAATTCGCGCCGATGATCCGGCAAGGGGCGCTGACCCGCGACGGCGTCCGGGAGGGGGTAGTCGGCGTCGTCATGATGCTGATCGGCGCGAACTCGCGGACTGTTGCCCAGGCCGTGCACGAGAAAGTGCAACAGATCGAGAAGACCCTCCCCCGCGGGGTCACCATCGACACCTTCTATGACCGCACCGACCTCGTGGACCGCACGATCCGCACGGTCGCCTGGAACCTCATGGAAGGCGGCGTGCTCGTCGTCATCGTGCTCCTGCTGCTGCTAGGCAGCCTGCGCGGTGGCCTCATCGTCGCCGCCGCGATCCCGGTCTCGATGATCGCAGCGTTCATCGGGATGCAACAGGCCGGCGTGTCGGGCAACCTGATGTCGCTCGGCGCGATCGACTTCGGTCTGATCGTCGACGGTTCCGTGGTAATGATCGAGAACGTCATCCGCTACGTGCACAAGCATCGCGACCAAACCGACGTCACCCATCTGGAGAAGGTCCGACGGGCCTGCCACCAGGTCGCACGGCCCGTGGTGTTCGCAGTCGGAATCATCATCATCGTCTACCTTCCGATCCTCGAACTGCGCGGCATCGAAGGGAAGATGTTCCGTCCGATGGCTCTGACCGTGGTGTTCGCGCTCGCGGCATCGCTGCTCTGCGCACTGACACTGATGCCGGTGCTGGCGACGCTGTTCCTGCGGAAGCCGGCCGAGAAAACTCCTTGGCTGTTTCGGCTGGCTAGACAAGCCTACCTGCCGGCGCTCGCCTTCCTGTCCGCCCGCCCGAAGCGGACGGCAGGAGTCGCGGCTGGGGTGCTCGCCGTCAGTCTCGCGATCGCACCGTTTCTCGGGGCCGAGTTCATCCCGCGCCTCGACGAAGGCGCGATCTCGATGCAGATCTGGCGCCTGCCCAGCATCTCGCTGGAACAGTCGAACGAGCTGAGCCTCAAGGCCGAGAAGGTGGCGATGTCGTTTCCCGAAGTCGCGACCGTCGTGTCGCGCACTGGGCGCCCTGAGATCGCCACCGATCCCATGGGAGTCGAGGTGAGCGACACCTACTTGATGCTCAAGCCGCGGAGCACCTGGCGCTTCGGCAGCCGCGACGAGTTGATCGCCGCGCTGGATGAGCAGCTGCGCGACCGCGTCCCCGGCGCGGTGTTCAGCTATTCGCAGCCCATCGAGCTGCGCGTGCAGGAGTTGATCGCAGGCGTGCGCTCCGACATCGCAGCCAAGATCTTCGCGGCCGGCGGCGACCTAGACCAGATGAAGGACATCGCCGATCGGGTTGCTGCGGTGATGCGCCGCGTGCCCGGGCTCGAAGAGGTCAAGGCCGAGCAGACCGTGGGTCTCCCGACCGTGCGCATCAAGCTCGACCGCCAGGCCATCGCTAGGCTCGGGATCAACGCACGTGATGTCCTCGACGTTGTGGAGGCCGTCGGTGGCAAGCCGCTCGGCACCGTGTTCGAGGACCAGAAACGCTTCTTCGTGCAGGCGAGGTTCGACCCCGCGGTTCGTGCCGACCTCCACCACATCGGCGAACTGAAGGTGGCCGCGGCGGGAGAGGCAGGCAGTTCCGACCGCGTGCTCGTTCCGCTGGCACAGGTCGCGGACATCCGGCTCGAGACCGGACCAGCACAGATCAGCCGGGAGAAGACGAGCCGACGCATCACGGTGGAAGCCAACGTGCGCGGTCGCGACCTCGCATCCGCAGTTGCGGAAGCCGGCCGAAGGGTCGCGGAGAAGGTCAAGCTGCCGCCCGGGTGGAGCATCGAATGGGGCGGCCAGTTCGAGAATCTGCAGGAAGCCGCTGAGCGGCTGTCGATTCTCGTGCCGCTCGCGCTGTTCCTGATCTTCGTGCTGCTCTACACGACGTTCTCGTCGGCAAAGCTGGCGGCGCTCATCTACCTGAACGTACCTCTTGCTGCCACGGGTGGCATCTTCGCGCTGGCGCTTCGCGGCTACCCCTTCTCGATCTCGGCCGCCGTGGGCTTCATCGCCCTATTCGGCGTTGCAGTGCTGAACGGGGTGGTGCTGGTTTCCCGGCTCGTCGAGTTGCGCAAGGCCGGTGTCGCAGCAGCCGATGCCGCGCGGGAGGCCGCATTGGCGCGGCTGCGCCCGGTCCTGATGACCGCCATGGTCGCTGCCCTAGGCTTCGTTCCGATGGCGCTCGCGACCAGCGCGGGTGCTGAGGTGCAGCGGCCTCTCGCCACCGTGGTCATCGGCGGCCTGGTGAGCGCAACGTTCCTGACGTTGCTTGTCCTACCGTCGGTGTACCCCTGGTTCGGCAAGCCGAAGCAGGGCCAAGATGCCGAACAACGCATTCCCGATGACGTGGAGGAAGACTGACATGTCCCCATCCCGGAGCAAGCTACTGTCGCTCGCGCTACTGGTCGCCGCACTTGGGGCTAGCTGCAAGGCGCCGTCGGCCGTAGTGGAGATGCCCTGTCCGAAGTGTAGGTCCTTCATCGACCAGCAGCTGACGGTGCGACGCTCTGGGCGTCACTACTCGACCACGACGAGGTTGCCTCGTCAGTTCGAGTGCTCGAGCTGCGGGAGTGTGCAGCTGTACCCCGACGGATCGGGTTGGGCCATTCGCTGCCCGGTGTGTGCTCCAGAGGGTCGCCGGTGCGGGGGTGATGCGACGGATCGCGAGACGCTTCCCTGCAATGAGGGCCACGAATCCAGGTGAAGCCGCTGAGTCGAGCCGCCTACATTTCCATGACCCCCCTCCAGACCATGAGCGGTCGATCTGCGCGGCCGTGCCATGCCATCGTCCTGGTCACCAGGATGCCCAGCGCCGTGCATTGGTGGCGCCACGCCTGGGTCGTAGGCGGAAGCCATGACGACGCCTGACAGCCCGGTGCTCCGACACTTCGCAGTCGATGGCATGGACTGCGCAGAGGAGGTGGCGACGCTTCGCGACGCGTTGCGCAGCCTGCTGCCTCCCGATGAAGTCGGATTCGATCTTCTGAACGGCCGCATCTCGGTACCCGCGCGTATTCCCACCTCGCAGGTCGTGACAGCTGTAGCCGCAACGGGAATGCGCGCCGTGCCGTGGATCGAACGCGACGCTCCAGACAGGTCGCGACGCAGACTGTCGGGCCGCGCGTGGTTGGTGCTAGCGAGCGGCCTCGCGACCGGAACTGGGTTCCTGATCCACGCATGGTTCGCGGGTCTCGGTGCCGCGACGGGGACCGACACGCCCACCGGTATGCCCTGGCTGGCACGTGGCGCCTATGGCGCCGCGGTTGCCGTCGGAATGTGGGTGGTCGTGCCAAAGGCCTGCTATGCGTTGCGTCGCCTGCGGCCGGATATGAACCTGCTGATGACGATCGCGGTGTCCGGAGCAATCGCGATCGGCGAGTGGTTCGAAGCGGCGACGGTTGCCTTCCTGTTCGCACTCTCGCTGGCGCTGGAGGGTTGGAGCGTCGGTCGCGCTCGGCGAGCTGTCGCCGCACTGATGAAACTGGCGCCGGATCGAGTGCGCATCGTGACCGAGAACACCGCCGAGGTCGTGGTCGATCCTGGTGAAGTCGAGCCGGGATCGCGATTCCGCGTGCGGCCGGGAGAACGGATCGGCCTCGACGGCTCGATCGTGCGCGGTGCGACCGAGGTCGATGAGGCGCCGATCACCGGTGAATCGTTGCCGGTTCCGAAGGAGGTCGGCAGCACGGTGTTCGCCGGCACGATCAACGGCTCAGGCGTGATCGACGTGGTTTCGACACGACCTGCCGGCGAGACGACGCTGGCTCGGATTGTGCGGAAGGTCGGCGAGGCTCAGGCGCAACGCTCGGTCGCCGAGCAGTGGGTCGAGCGGTTCGCCCGCATCTACACCCCGTCGATTCTGGCTCTCGCCTTGGCTGTCGCCGTGCTTCCGCCTGTCCTTGGCCACGAATGGTCGGATTGTCTCTATCGGGCGCTCGTGCTGTTGGTGATCGGATGTCCTTGCGCGCTCGTGATCGCCACCCCGGTGGCCGTCGTGGCGTCCCTGGCCGCGGCCGCCCGTCACGGTGTTCTGCTCAAGAGCGGGCGAGTGGTCGAGGTGCCGTCACGTCTTGAGGTGGTTGCACTCGACAAGACAGGCACCGTCACCGAAGGGCGCCCACGAGTCGTGGAAATCGTACCTCTGGCGGATCACGACGAACCAGCATTGCTGGCGCGAGCGGCGGCGCTCGCAGCTGACTCCCTCCACCCAGTCGCACAGGCAGTGCTCGCGCACGCCAGGGCGGCCGGGCTCCCCGTCCGCGCTGCCACGGACGTAGTGGCCATCCAGGGCAAGGGAGTGGAAGGGCGAATCGACGGGCGCCGGTTCTGGCTCGGGTCGCATCGGTTCCTCGAGGAGCGCGGACAGGAGACTGCGGAAGTGCACCAGCGCCTCGAAGAACTCGCGCGCACCGGCCGGACGATCGTGGTGGTCGGCAACGACGCTCACGTCTGCGGCTTCGTGGCCGTGGCTGACCGGGTGCGGACGGAGTCAGCAGCAGCCATCGCGGCGCTGAAGCGCTTGGGGATCTCTCACGTCGTTTTGCTGAGCGGTGACAACCGAAGGACAGCCGAGATTGTCGGAGAGGAGACCGGTGTCGATGAAGTCCACGCAGAACTCCTGCCCGAGGACAAGGTGCGGGTCGTGACCGAGATCGAAACCGAGTTCGGTCCCACCGCGATGGTGGGCGATGGTGTCAACGACGCTCCTGCGCTGGCGCGCGCGTCGATGGGCGTTGCGATGGGCGCGGCAGGGACCGATGCGGCAATCGAGACTGCCGACGTGGCCCTGATGGGAGACGATCTCGGCAAGCTGCCTTGGCTGATCGAACACTCTCGTGCCACCCTGACCGTGATCCGTGCCAACGCGATTCTGGCACTCGGAATCAAGGCCGTGTTCGTGCTATTGACGTTCTCTGGGATGGCATCACTCTGGGGTGCAATAGTAGCGGACATGGGAGCGTCGTTGCTTGTAGTCGCCAACGCGATGCGACTGTTGCGCAGGTGAGCGGCCGGTCTCCCATCGGTGCGCCACCGCCCAGGCCCGCCTCACGAAACCTCGATCACGCGATTCATGGTTCCGTGGTCGTTCGGGACGCACTTCGGGCAGTCGCGAGCGTCCCCACGACAGTCCGGCTCGCAGCACCACTGACCGTCGACGATGAACTTGAACTCGTGATGCCCCGTGGGCAGTTCCAGCGCCACGCTCCATGTACCGTCGTCTGCGCGCTTCAACGGGGTCGCGTCCTGATGCCAGTTGTTGAACGTCCCGGCGACGAACACCGCCTGCGCCTGAGGTGCGCGGCATGTCAGGGTCGTGGGGGAGATTGTTGGTTTCTGTTTCTTCATGACGCTTCCTCGCTACTCGGCCCTCGTCCACTCGGGAGAGGGCCACCTCTTGGGTCTTGGTGGTGCGCGGCCAGTTGACGGCCGATCACGAGGCTGTTGATCGATCAGGACTGCTGCGCGCATTCCATCCTCCCGTCTACCTGTCGCACTGTCGGATCAGCAGCTCGATGGTCTCCCCACCTCGCAGGACCGACAGGCGCAACTCGGCCTCCGGCTTCATGCCGCGTAGCTCCGCAACGGCAACCTCCAGTTCTCGTGTACCCCCGATCCTGCGACCATCGACGCCCATCACGATGTCTCCGCCGAGAAGCAGGTCGCGGCTGCCGATGCGCACTGGATGCGCGCCTCCACGCAGGCCTGCGCGGCTTGCCATGGAATCTGGCGAAACCCTTGTCACGAGCAACCCGCAACGCCCCCCCGGCACGTTGAGTGCAGCTGCCAGTTCAGCCGGCAGGAACTCGGCCTCGACACCCAACCAGACGGGCGGCTTGTCGAGGAGGTAGCGCCTCGCGGCATTGGAGGTCACGGCGAATCCGAGGCCCTCGTTTCCGGCGCCGTTCGTGACGATGTGACACACGATGCCGACGACTCGTCCTCGCAGATCGAACACAGGACTGCCAGAATTCCCCGAGTTGATGGCAGCATCGGTCTGCAAATGCTCGACGAAGCGCATGCTGCCGAGGAACCTCTCGTCCTGACGCCTCGCGCTGACGTAGCCGACGGTCAGGGTGCGCTCGAGATCCATAGGCGCCCCGATCACGAACACACGGTTGCCAACTCTCACCTCGTCCGAGTCGACCAGTTCGCCGGGCGTGACGCTGCGGGGCAGGTCGCCTTGTACGCGCAGGAGCGCCAGGTCGGCACGAGGCTCCATCGCCCGAATCACGGCGCCTCGACTCGATCCGTCAACGAACTCAACACGAATTGCGTCCGCTGCTGCCACAACGTGCGCGGCAGTCAGCACCTCTCCAGATGCCGTCAGCACGATCCCCGAACCAACCCGCGTCGCGGGTTCGAGTCTGGGTATCGCCACGCCACTCAAGCGGCTTCCTGAAGTCCGGATCGTCACGACGCACGGCGAAACCCTTGCAACGACGTCGGAGAGATCCTGCGCTGACACCGGAGTGAGCAGGGCCACGAAGACAGCGAGTCTCGTAGGCATCGAAACCTCCCGTGAACCTCTTTCTCGCCGCCGGACGCAGCGCGCCACATCCGCGCCCTTCGCCGCCGCAGATGAGACCACTGTGGGGATCCCACCCGCGGGTGCAGCTCGTCTACTTTCCGTGGCCGACATGACCTTCGGACTGGTGGTGCTTCGTGGCTGCGTCGATGACTGCAACGAACTTGGCAGGGTCCTTCTCGACGTCCGCCTTGCAGTCCTTGCAGCCGAGCCGCAGCAGGCGGCCAGCGATCACGACATCGATCGGCTTTCCCATCTCGCCGAGCTTCTCGCCGCTCACCGGACACTCTTTCAGCGGGTAATCCTTGGCCTGCGCCATGACGACGGCCTTGTCGAGTGCTGCGAGGAACTTCGCCGGCGCCTTGTCGAACTCGGCGCGCTCCTGTTCCGCGCCGAGACGGATGAGCCGGTTGCCGTACACGAACTCGAACGGCTTCTCCGGCAGGTCCTTGCCGGTGACGAGCGACGTCTTCAGAGGGTAGATCGGCCCCTGGTCGGCGGCGATCTTCGCGTCGAGCTTGGCGAGGCTCTGCTGGAGGTCTTTCTCGAACTTCTTCGGGCAGCCGCCGCAGCAGTAGCGGACTTCACGG
>JAGQRA010000707.1 GCA_020425885.1 Planctomycetota bacterium
TACGAGACCGCCCAGCTGACCCGCAACAACACCCTGCAGCAGGCCAGCATCTCGGTGTTGGCCCAGGCCAACGCCCAACCGCAGTCGGCTCTGTCGCTCATCGGCTAGTCCCGAGGATCGAGCGAAGAACCAAGACGGCGTCGCTCCCGCTGGGGGCGGCGCCGTTTCGCGTTTGTACCCGATCGTTCCACCACGACATCGTCGGAGGCGTCGGTGCAGCGGAACGCGACACAACGCCCGGTGGCACGGTCGGATCGTCGGGCATCGCAACACGACGCCGAAAATCCCGGCGTTCTGCTTCAGTTGACAAGGGTGGGTGTGCCGATCCTCATCACGCGGCGGTAACACGCCGCACACCACACAACACTGCCACGCAACGGGGAAGAAAATGGGTCTTCGGGTCAACACCAACTCTGCGTCGATCAACGCGCAGCGCAATCTGTCCACGGTCACGGAGAAGCTCTCCGGCAACTTCCGTCGCCTGTCCACGGGTCTCCGCATCTCGTCGGCCTCCGACGACGCCGCCGGCCTCGCCATCTCCGAGCGCCTGCGCTCGCAGATCCGTTCTCTCGATCAGGCCAAGCGGAATGCCAACGACGGCATCTCCCTCGTGCAGACCGCCGAGGGCGCGCTCAACGAGGTCAGCTCGATCCTGACGCGGCTGCGCGAGCTCGCCATCCAATCGAGCAACGGCTCGGTGAGCAACCAGGACAAGTCGACGCTCAACGAGGAGTTCAAGAGCCTGGTCAACGAGATCGATCGCATCGGCCGTTCGACCGAGTTCTCGGGCATCAAGCTGCTCGACGGCTCGGCGAGCACCGTCAGCTTCCAGGTCGGGTTCGGCACCAGCGCCAACATCGACACCATCTCGGTGTCACTGAGCGCGGCGTTGAGCACCTCGCTGTCGCTGCAATCACTGGACATCGGCTCCGGCGGCACGACGACCACCGCGATCACCAACATCGACTCCGCCATCAACTCGGTCAGCTCGCTGCGCGGTTCGCTCGGCGCCGTGCAGAACCGCCTCGGCAGCACGATCAACAACCTCGCCATCACGGTCGAGAACCTCAGCTCTGCCGAATCCCGTATCCGCGACGTCGATGTCGCCTTCGAGACCTCGCAGCTGACCCGCAACTCGATCCTGCAGCAGGCGAGCATCTCGGTGCTGAGCCAGGCCAACGCCCTGCCGCAGTCCGCTCTCCGCCTGCTCGGCTGATCCGCCACCCGGCGGATCGCCGGCGCCAAGGGTACGGGAGTCACCTCGGAACCTGACCCGGCCGAGTGACTGGACCAGGCCCGCGAACGCCGCCAGCCGACGTTCGCGTGTTCGCATTCGCGACAATGCCACGGCTGACCGTCGCCCCGGCGCCACAGGCCCCAACGCCCCACAACAAGGGGGAACGGGGGGTCAAGTGCGACGCCCCGCACTCCGATAAGTCGGAGGACCCAACCGGTCCGCATCCACTGACATGTCGAGTGCAGGAATCTCCTTCGGCGGCCTCGCTTCGGGGCTCGATACGCGCGCGATCATCTCGGCGCTCGTGTCGCTCGAACAGCGGCCGATCTATCAGCTCGAGGCCAAGAAGACCTCCTACACCAAGCAGAAGTCGCTGTTCGGCGACCTCGATGGCCTGCTCGACAAGCTCAGCACGGCCGCGAATGCCCTGAAGACCACGGGCTCCTTCCTGTCGATGGGAGTCGCCTCCGACAACGAGGACGTGCTGACCGCCGCCGCGACCAGCTCGGCCTCACCGGGCACGCATGACATCGAGGTGATCAGCCTGGCGCGGGCCAAGGTCAGCCATACCGACGGTCGGGCCACTTCCACCGAGCCGATCGGCGCCAACTCGGGCGAGTTCACGATCGAGGTCAACGGCGTCCAGCGACCGATCTTCGTCGACACCCCCACGTTGGAGAGCATCGCGGAGGCGATCAACGCCGAAGGGCTCGACGTCCGCGCCGAGGTCGTCGATACCGGCGCAGCCGTCGATCCGTTCCAGCTCGTCGTCCGTTCCACCGACACCGGCACCGCCGGCGCCTTCACGATCTCGGGCGTCATCGGCGACCCCGAGTTCGAGGCCATCTTCACCGAGCTGGCAACGCCTGTCACCAACGAACAGGCCGCGGAGGATGCGCAGATCAAGCTGAACGGCATCACGATCACGCGTTCGACCAATTCGATCAGCGGCGCGATCGCCGGCGTGACCCTCGATCTGAAGTCGATCAACACCCCCGATACGGTGACGATCACGATCGCGCCCGACTCCGAGGAGGTCAGCGCCAAGATCAGGACCTTCGTCGACGCCTACAACGAGGTCGTCGACTTCGTGCAGAACCAGAACGCCCTCGGCGAGGACGGCACGGCCAAGAGCGACCTGTTCGGCGATTCGACCCTGCGTTCGATCCGCTCGAGCCTGCGGCACATCGTCGGCGGCATCGTCACCACGAGCGGCAACGACGCCTACCAGATGCTGGCCCAGATCGGCATCAAGTCCGACACCAACGGCAAGCTCGAGTTCACGCAGTCGAAGTTCGAGGAGGCCCTGGCGACGGACGAGCAGGCGGTGGCGGCGATCTTCACCGATCCGACCAACGGCCTCGCCAAGCTCCTCGAAGACCAGATCGACATCTACACCGACTCGGTCGACGGCCTGATCAAGACGCGGCAGGAGGGCTACGACCGCCTCGTCAAGCAGACCAACGACCGCATCGACCAGGCCGAGCGTCGTCTCGAGCAGTACGAGAAGGCGCTCGAGGCCAAGTACGCCAACCTCGAGAGCCTGCTGTCCCGACTCCAGGGCCAGGGCAGCTCGGTCGGCAACATCATCCAACCCGTCCGCAACAACTAACCCTCAGCAAAGGAACCCCGATGTCATACGCCCAGGCAGCCGCAACCTATCAGCGCAACGCCGTCCTCACCGCATCCCCGGAGAAGCTCGTCAAGATGATGTACGACGGCGCCATCAAGCACCTCGAGCGCAGCCGTCTCGGACTCGAGAACCCCGCGACGGCGCGTTCGGCCGATGTCGGCGAGCACATGAGCCGTTCGATCGGCATCATCGGCGAGCTCCGCGCCAGCCTCGACCACTCGGCCGGCGGCGACATCGCGCGCGACCTCGATCGCCTCTACGAGTACGCCCTCGATCAGCTCAGCCAGGCGAACATCTCGCGCACGCCGGAGGGGGTCACCAACACCCTGCAGGTCATGCGAACGCTGAAGGAAGGCTGGGATGGCATCATCCCCAACTAGTGCCGCGAGCGACCCCGCGTTCGCCCTGCAGGAGATCACCGCCTGCTGGGATCAGGGCTACGAGGCGCTGCTGCGCGGCGACCTCGACCGGGTCGCGGCGCTGCTCACGATCGTCGAGGGCCACCTCGAGCACCTCGACGCGGCCGACCTCGACCGGCCGGAGCTGGCCGTGTTGCAGCGCCAGGCCGACGCGGCCCGAGGCCGTCTCGCGCACGGCATGAAGGCCGGCCTCGACGGCCTGCTCGGCGAGCTGAAGAGGGCTCGCAACGGCAGCCGGGCGTTGAACGGGTACCGCGATTCGACGCGCAGCATAGGCCAGCGCGTCGTGCGCGACGCCTGAGCGCGATCCGAGCCCTCGCGACGCTGACCACCGCCGATGGAGCGTGTGGCCCCCGGGTCTGCCGGTGCGCGGTCTCGCGGTCCATCATGACCGCTTGAGCAGACGCCGTCACCGCGATCCGGGCCGACCATGTCGGGTGGCTCGCCGCGGCAAGGTCAGGCCGTTCGAATCGCCCCGCGCCCGGTTGACGAGTGAGCCGGGCGAAGGGGCCGGACGAACGAAGCGGCGACCGTCCGCTCGGACCGTCGCCGGACCTCGTACCCCGAGTTCTGCGGGACGATCAGCCGATGCTGGCCAGATTGAAGGCCGCATCCGCGTCGCTCGGATCGATCTCGATGGCCTTGGCGAAGCACGTCTTGGCCTCCGCCAGCTTGTCGAGCTTCCACAGGCAGACGCCGCGGTTGTTCCAGGTCTGCGCGTCGGTCGCCTCGATCGCGAGCGAACGCCCGAAGCAGTCCTCGGCCTCGGCGAACTGCTCCTGTCCGAACAGGACCATGCCGAGGTTGAACCAGCCCTCGGCATTGCGCGGATCGTTGGTCAGCACGGCGTTGAACGCGTTGATCGCGCCGATGTCGTCGCTGCAGACGTAGCGGACGAAGCCGAGCTGCATCTGGTACTCGACCTCACCCGGCGAGAAGGTGGCCGCCGCCTCGACGTGCGGCAGCGCCTCCTCATAGGCCCCCTGCGACAGGTAGGCCTCGCCGGCGGTGCGGTGGATCTCCGCCAGCTTGATGCCCAGCTCGCCGAGGCTCTGGCAGATGATCTGCTTGTTGTGGTCGTCGATCGGCTCGACGACCAACGGCGGCACAGCCGGATCGCGGAGATCGCGGATGCGGGTCGGGATGGACTGGAAACCCGCCTGCTGCGGGCTGGCCGACCTGGTCGGCGTCGGATTCTGGACCGTGGTGGTCATCGTCAACTCCTGTCTCGGGGAAAACACGGCCGTCACATCGCGGCCAGGAATCTGTTCATCTCGGCAGCTTCGTGATCGAGGGCACGCGCCTCGAGAAGCTGAACGGCGTGGGTGCCCATGCGCCTCGCCTGCGGCGTCTGCCCCAGGCGATGCAGGATGAGCGTGGTCTGCTGGCAGGCGCCCGGCGAGTCCGGGAACTCGGCGAGGAAGGTCGTCAGCACCTGCAATGCGCGCTGGCAGTCACCGCCCTCGAGCCACAGCCGCGACAGCGCCAGGTGGGCGACCTCGTAGCCCGGCTCGATCGCGATCGCCTGCTCGAGCAGCTGGCGCGCCCGTTCGCGGTCGCCGCGCTGCATCAGGCACTGCGCGATGCCGGCCAGGGACACGTAGCTGGTGATGCCTTCCTGGATCGGCACGACCAGGACCTGGCCGCGATAGGCCAGACAGCGTCGATAGCAGGCGATCGCATCCTCGGTCCGCCCCTCGGCGAGGGCGAGGCAGGCGGCGAGGTAGAACAGGTTCGGCGTCGGCATGAAGCGCCGCAGCGCCTGCTCCACGATCCTGCCAGCCGCCGCGGTGTCGCCGGTTCGCGCCGTCTCCAGCGCATACAGGGCCGCGACCTCGCCGGCATACGGCAGCTCGCGCGGCAGGTTCGGCGGGCCGGCGAGGATCAGCTCCAGGCAACGCCCGAGGAGTCGGCGCGCGTCGTCACCGCGGCCGGCCACGCGACGCAGGAAGTCGCCGTACTTGTAGTGCGTGTAGATGTCATCGGGGTGCGCGGCCATCTGCTTTCTGAACAGGCGCTCGTTGCGCTCGTTCTTGCCGCGCGCATCCATGACCTCGTCGCAGTAGCCATGGTGCTCGACCTCGACATCGGCGGCCGACAGCACGAGACCGAGTTCGGCTCCGGCCCGCTGCAGGCTCGGCGACACCTGCTCGTGGATGATGTTCTCGTATCGGACCCCCGGCAGGTTGCGGAACAGCCGCACCATCATCACACCGATCGTCTTGCCGGTGCTGTAGATGTTGGTGAAGCGCATGTGGTAGCCGCTGACATCCGGGCACTCGACGAGCTCGCGGATCCGCTCGGCAGCGCCCGGCGCGAGGAACTCGTCGGCATCGAGCACGAGGATCCAGTCGCCGGTGGCGGCGGCGATGCCCGTGTTGCGCGGCGTCGAGAAGTCGTCCTGCCACGGTTCGTGCAGCACGCGGGCGCCGCACGACTCGGCGATGGCCACCGTCCGGTCGGTCGAGCCGGTGTCCACGATCACGATCTCGTCGACCGCGACACGGGCTCGCGCCAGGCACTCGGGCAGGAAGTGCTCTTCGTTCCTGGCGATCATGCAGAGTGACACGCGCGGTCGACGTCCGCTCCACGGCACCGGCGGCAGCGGCTTCGCCGCGGTCACCGACGCTGCCGTCGCCGGCTGCGTGCCGGCGGCCTCGATCGATGCCCACCGTTGCAGCAACGTCGCCGTCTCCGCGGCGAACAGCGCCGGATCGTCGGGCTCCGGTCCGGGGCCCGGCAGCGACAGCTCGACGATGATCATGGACGGCAGCTTGCTGCCCAGGCGCATGCCGAACTCCTCGATGGCGATCGGCGTGTTGACGATCGCCTCCGACATCGGGCCGACGAGCAGCACGTCGCGACGTGCCATCATCAGCCCGGCGATATCACCGGGACGGGACGGGTCGTCGCCTTCTCCGGGCACCGCCGGACCGACCACCGCCTGCGTTTGCAGGGCGCCGAACAGCTCCGCCGTCGGCTCGCAGCCGGCCCGCAGGAACCAGACGAGCTCACCGCGAGCCTCGGCAACCGCACGATTCCACTGCGCGCATTCGCGATGGGCCGTCGAGGTCACGATCTCCCAGTCGGCGGGCAGGAAGGCGCCGACCAGATCGGCGGTCCGTTGCCGCTCCGATGCCGAACCACCGGCGATCAGGACCGATCCGGCCAGCATCGGTTGCCGCCTGCAGACGAGCCAGAAGCTGGCCGGCGGCGGCCCTTCGAGCCAGTCGATGGGCAACAGACCCCGAGCGAGCAGGTCGCGAGCGAGAGTGGCGTCCACCTCCCGCGCCGGCGCCGGCACGCGCACGACGTCGACGACGTGCAGGCCGGCAGCTTCGACCGCGCCGAGAACGCGTCGCAACGGCAGGAACCGCACGGGATCCTGGATGCTGCCGGCCGGGTCGAACGCGCCAGGACGCCCCTCCAGGACCAGGTGCAGCATCGGCATCGACTGCAGATTGTCGACTTCGAGCAGCAGGGTGCCGGCGTCGGCGAGGCGGGCGGCGAGACCGGCCATGGCAGTCTCGACGCGGCCCATGCTCTCGGTCACGGCCCGCACCTCGATGAGGTCGGCGAGCTCCTCGCCATCCGTGTCCGGCGCGCCATCATCGTGCGGTAGACGCAGCGCACGATCCGCGGTCGGCACGAGGCTCGACCAGGCCCGGATCGGACCCTGGAAGCCCACGGGCAGGTTGTCGCCGGTTGTGTTCATTCCTTTGCCAGCGCGGACGGCAGCGTCCAACGCCTGCACACCATCGGCAGAACTGGACCCGGAACTTCAGTGCGCCATGATGAGGGGACTTCCGCGGCCCCGGACTCCGGCCATCGACGATCAACTCATGAATTCGCTAATGCGGGACAGGACCCGGTTTGCGCGGTTCGTCCACGTCGCGTCGTGCACCTCGACCCAGGACCTGGCGCTGGCCGATCACGTCACCGAGAACGGCGCGCGCCCGGATGCCGTCTACATCGCCGACCACCAGACCAGCGGCCGCGGCCGGCAACAGCGCGAATGGCACGACGAACCCGGCGCCGACCTCCTGGCCACGTTCCGCTTCCGCCAGCAGCTGCCGGCGCCGTCGGCGTTGCCGGCCGCGTTGCCGGTGGCGGCCACGCTGGCGCTCGAGCCGTTCGCGCGGCGGAAGCTGCGCATCAAATGGCCCAACGACATCTACCTCGACGGCCGCAAGCTCTGCGGCATGCTGATCGACTCGGGTGTCGCCGGATCCGACACCTACCTCGTCGGCATCGGTGTCAACTGCAACCGCGTCCGCTTCCCGCCGGATCTCGAATCGATGGCGACGTCGCTCGCGCTCGCCAACGGCGAGGAGATCGACCGCGCCCAGCTGCTGCTGGCAATCGCCGAGAGCATCGATGCGATGCTGCGGCAGATCGCCGCCGGGCACCATGACGAGCTCCTCGCCGTCTTCCGCGACCGACTCGGGCTGCTCGGGAGAGCGGTGGAGGTCAACGCCAGCGAGGTGCACCGCGGCCGGCTCACGGCCATCGACTTCGCCGAGCTTCGACTCGATGGACAGCGGCGGCTGCCGCTCGGCTTCGTCCGCGGTATCCGCCCGGCCCGGCCGCACTGACCGGCCCGGCGCTCACCGGCGCTGCGCAGCGGTCGTGGGTTCAGCCGGCCTGCTGCCACTCGCTGGCGGCTTCGAGCAACCGGCGCTCGAACTGCACGATGCGAACCGGCGGCGGCCCGCTGAGCAGGCGCGACAACATGACCTGATCACCGTGCTCGGGAGCGAGCAGCGGGTAGCCCTTCCACTGCAGCCAGGCCACCATCATCATCCAACCCATGAGCAGGTTGAAGTCGGGAAACGGTGCGATGCGCGCGAACCGCCACATGATGCGGAACCCCTGCCTGACCGGGTGGAACGCCGAGAACAGCATCGGCTGGTCGCGATAGCAGTGTTCGAGATCGAAGGTGTCCAGCAGATAGGGCAGCTGGTCCGGTGACGGGTAGTTGAGGTAGAGCACCGAGTCCCAGGGCGGCCCGCGACGGAGGTCGTTGTTGTGGAAGCGCGGCAGCTCGGCGGTCAGCTGCTTCCAGACCGAGACCGCGAACCAGCCGTCGGGTGGTTGTCCCGAGGTGGCCCGCTCGCGCACGAGCTGCAAGCCGGTGGCAAGACCGCGGACCATGCGGAACTCCTGGTTGACCGGCGACAGCCGGCCATCGCCGCCGGCGAGCACGTCACGGGCATCCTGATCGGCGACCGCGAACCCACGCAGACGCAACAGGGCGGCGAAGAACGCGGCATCGGACGGCGTCGGGCGCCGCACGCCATCGATCGTCTGCTGGGCGGTCGCCAGGGGCTCGCCGCGATCGCCCGCGACGAGGCGAGTGGCGAGCATGATGTCGACCTTCTCCAGCAGTGACGGGCCCTTCTGTCCTCCGTCGGTCACCCGGCAGTCTTCGGCATCCGAGCCGGTCGCACTCGAATGCAACCGGCGCCAATTGCCGACGGATCGCCGCCTTCGGGGCACCTCGCTACCGGTCGCGAAACCGGTGCGCCACCGGCATACGGCGGCCTCGCCAGCAGCGCTCGCTGAGTCGAAGGGTCGGCGGGTACTGGTAGCGCTTGAACTCGGAGTCCTGGATCCGGCGGTAGATCATGGCCACCTCGGCCCGCGGCATCCCGGTGGCATCGGCGGTCGCGGCGACGGCGCGACGCTGCTCGACGAGGCACCGCAGCACGGGGTCGAGGATCTCGTACGGCGGCAGGCTGTCGGTGTCGAGCTGGTCGGGACGCAGCTCGGCGGAGGGCGGTTTCTCGATCGAGTTCGTCGGGATGCGAACGCCGTCCCGGTTGAGCCAGCGGGACAGCGCCCAGACCTCCGTCTTCCACAGATCCGCGATCGGGGCCAGGGCGCCGTTGGTGTCACCGTAGAGCGTGCAGTAACCGATCGCCGCCTCGCTCTTGTTGCCCGTCGTCAAGAGCAGGTGCCCGAACTTGTTGGCGTACGCCATCAACAACGAGCCGCGCATCCGTGATTGCAGGTTCTCCTCGGCCAACCCGGGCTCGGTGCCGGCGAACAGCGGGCGCAGCGTGTCGGCGAAGGCCGCCTGCAACCCGGCGATCGGCAACAGCCGGAACTCGATGCCGAGCTTCGCGGCCAGCTCGCGCGCATCGTCCACGCTGTGATCACTGCTGTAGGTCGACGGCATGGCGATGCCGACCACGTTCTCCGGTCCCAACGCATCGACGGCGAGCGCCGCCGTCAGCGCCGAATCGATGCCGCCGGACAGGCCGAGCACCGCCCGCGCGAACCCGAACTTCCGCACGTAGGCGCCGATACCCTGGACGATGGCGGCATGGTGCATCGTCTCGGTCGGGTTCGGTTCGACCCGGTGGGTCCACGCCGTTTCGGTGTCGACGACCTGCATCGCCTCGGCGAAGAACACCGGCGAGCAGGCGGCGCCGGTGGCCTTGACCGCGAGCGAGCCGCCGTCGAACTGCAGCTCGACGTCACCGCCGACGAGGTTGACGTAGACCATCGGCACGCCGTGGCGTCGTGCCGCGGCCTCGACCATGCGCCGGCGCAGGACCTCCTTGCCCAGCGACCACGGGCTGGCGCTGAGATTGACGACGATCTCGGCACCGGCCCGCACCACCGCCTCGACCGGATCGAGCCGGTAGATCCTGCTCTCGAAGAAGGTCTCGTCGTTCCAACCATCCTCGCAGATGACGATGCCGACCCGGCGACCGCCGAGCTCGACGACGTCATGCTCCGGCTCGCGACACGGCTCGAAGTAGCGCGATTCGTCGAAGACGTCGTAGGTCGGCAACAGGCTCTTGCTGGCGACGATGCCCGCCGAGCCGCCGCGCAACAGCGCGACCGCGTTCAGCAGCGGTCGGGCGCCGCGACCGCCGCCGACGGTGTTCGGGGCGATGCAGCCGACCAGGGCATCGATCCCGGCCGGCATGGCCGCGGCCAGATCGCGCAGGGCGACGTCGTGGGCGGCGAGGAACGCGGGCTCCAGCAGCAGGTCTTCGGGCGGGTAGCCGCAGGTCGTCAGCTCGGGGAACACGGCCAGCTCGGCGCCGGCCGCCTGCGCCCGCCGGGCGAAGTCGACCACCTTCGCGGCATTGCCGGCGAAGTCGCCGACCGTGGTGTCGATCTGACACAGCGCGATCCTCATCGCACTTCGATCGGCAGGCTGAACTCGACCGTCTCGTGGATGCCATCGACCTCTTCGACGCTGTCGGCGCCGAGCGAACGCAACCGCTCGACGACCGCGCGCACGCTGCTCTCGGGGGTGCTCGCGCCGGACGTGACGCCGACCACATCGACGCCATCGACCCATGCCGGATCGATTTCGTCCGGGCCGAGCACGAGGTACGCGGGCACCTGCGTGCCGGCGCCGATCTCGCGCAGGCGATTGCTGTTGCTGCTCATCCGATCGCCGATCACGAGCCAGGCCCCGACCGTGCCGCGCAGGTTCTTCACCGCCATCTGCCGGTTGGTGGTCGCATAGCAGATGTCCTCCTTGCGCGGCGTCGCCAGACGGGGGAAGCGGCGCCGCAGGACATCCATGACGCGCATCGCTTCGTCGACGCTGAGCGTCGTCTGCGTCAGCACCGCGACGCGGCTCTCGTCCTCGACATGCACCTGCTCGGCCACCGCGGGCGAGGCGACGACCTGGATGCGATCCGGAGCCTCGCCGACCACACCCTCGACCTCGACGTGATCGGCGTGGCCGATCAACAGGATCGAGTACCCCCGGGCGGCGAACTGCCGCGCCTCGACATGCACCTTCGTCACCAGCGGACAGGTCGCGTCGATGGCATGCAGGTGCAGATGTTCCGCCTGCGTGAACACGTCGGGCGCGACGCCGTGAGCGCTGAAGATCACGTGCCCCTGGGTCGGCACGCTGGCGAGATCGTCGACGAAGATCGCGCCCTTCCGGACGAGGTCGTCGACGACGACCTTGTTGTGGACGATCTCGTGCCGCACGTAGACCGGGCGGCCGAACTTCTCGAGCGCACGCTCGACCGTTTCGATTGCGCGTTCGACACCGGCGCAGAAGCCGCGCGGACGACAGAGGAGGATCTTCATCGAGCGCGCAGCATCGGCCGCCGCGCGCACCGACACAAGGGGACGCTGCCTCCCCCGGGGCTACAGCACCTCGACGATCATGGCCACCCCGTACAGGACCGAGCCCGAGGTCGGCGGCGGCGGCGGCGGAGTCGCCGAACCATCGTAGAAGGCGTGGATGCGAGTCACATCGAGCGGCCCGCAGACCGTGGAGCTGTAGCCCTGCGTGGAGATCACGCCGAGCGGATTCGAGGACTGCGAGATGATGAACGCCTGGGTGAACAGCTCGAGCCCCACGTTCTGACTGCCGGGTGGCAGCATCGTCGTCAGCACCCCGTGACCGCTCGCGTTGCATTGGCCGAAGACCGACGTCGAAGACTCGATGTTGATCCAGCAATCGGGCGCGGGCCAGATCAGTGTCGACAGGGCCGGCGACTGCCGCGACGGCGCCAGCGGATCGAACATCGGGTATGGCAGCGGGTACGCCGTATTACCGAACAGATGCCCCTGACCCGACAGCGCGAACAGGATGACGAAGCCGGCGTCGGCCGGCGCATGGTCGACGTACCACGAGAAATTGCGACCGGCGATCATCGAGGCGGCCGAGCCGAGGGTCGGCAACGGCTGCCCCGGAACGCCGCACAGCGGGTCCTGACGGCCGAAGGTCGTGTTCGCGGCCAGGCATCCTCCCGGACTGTCGATCGGGTAGGAGCCCTGAGGCTGATCGTGAATCCAGAACTCGATCAGCAGGTTCGCCGGTGCCGGGGCGCCCGGACGCGCCGGCGTCAAGCCGTACCACCATGATGGAAACAAGAACGAGATGTTGGCCTGCCGCGGCCCGGGCGCGGTCAGCGCCGGCTGGGCCGGCAGCCAGAGTCGATGCTGGCGCAACACCCAGGTCGCATCGGCGCCGCGGTTGCTGTCGAAGTCGCTGCTGGCGCCGGCGGCGCCTGTGGCGGTCGTCGACATCAGCACCGAGATGGTGAGATAGCCCTTGGCGTTGATCGGCGAGCCCGGTGCCAACGGGTTGCCGTTGTCGGCCCGCAGATTGATGCCGGAGATCTGTCGCGGCCCGCTCCAAGGCAGCACGCTGGCGTCGTAGATGCACTGGTAGCGGCAGGCGAGATTGCTGCCGAATGGGACATTCGTGGCGCTGCCGCCTTCGACACCGGCGAGGCTGGAGGGAACCGTCAATGACTGGGCCGTGACGGCGATGCAGGGGATCAGGGCAGCTACGAATGCGCGTGGAACCATCGATGGCATGGCGAACCTCCGCCATCGGGATCGTCATCGGCCACGACCTGGCTTGATGCCGGTTTCGAATCCGCGCGGTCTCGTTCCTGGACGCGGCGATCAAGGTCGCGCCACGGGATGCCGATTCCGGGGCGCGCGAGTGTCGTCAACCTGAACAGACACAAGGAGAACTGCATGCGTATCGAGAGTCATGCCACGCCCGCCCTCACGACCCCCGAGCAGCGCTATGCGGCCTTGCATCGTGCCATCGAGCGGGGGATCGTCTCCGACGCCGTGTGGCGCGAACTCGCCGAGGTGAGCCTCCGGCTGGGTCATACCGACGAGGCACGAAGGTGCGTGCAGAGCATAGAGAGCGACACGATTCGTGAAGCGCTCAGGTCGCGCCTCGCACGCATCGCCGCCAATCGCCATGGGCCGCGCGATCATGTCGCGGCGCCGGCAGCCAGCGATGCCGGATCCGATCCGAGGATGCGCCCGAGCAAGGCTCAGGCGGACAGGACCATCGAGATCCTCGACGACGAGCCAGCGCTCAACGAGCATCTGGCCGACGCGGTCCAGTTCCTGTTCGTGCAGCACATGCCCTGGCTCTGCCTGCTGACGACGCTCGCCTTTCCGCTCGTCGTCGGACTGGGCGGGTTCCTGACCGCCGGCACCTCTCCTCTCGGGCTGGCGGCCATCTCGGCGCTGCCCGGAGTCTGCGTGCTGGCGCTGATCTGCGCCATGGGGCGGCGGATCCTGCTCGAGGGCAGCCGCGGCGTCGTCGATCCGCCGGCCTTTCCCGATGTCCGCACGCTCGCGACCGACGCGCTCCGCTGGTGCCTAGACGGAACGGCAATCCTGGTCACCTTCGCGACCCCGATCGCGGTGGCCGCGGTGCTCGGCGCCGAGTTGCCCGCCCTGGTCGCGTCGACCGTGATCGCCGCCATGCTCGCGCCGATGGCGTTCTGCATCTGTCAGATTCGCGGGGTCCGCGCCGGATTGTCGCCACTCCGACTCATCAGGACCGCCGGCCGCGGCGGGCTCTCGTATCTCGGTGTGACCGCGATGACCTATGGCATGTTCGTGCCATTGCTCCTCGTCGGCTGGTACGTGCTCGGCCAACCGCTGTGGGTCCAGATCGCGGCGGTCGGGCCGATGATGGTCTTGCCGGTGTTCGTGGTCGCCCGCCTGCTCGGCACCTGGATCGACGTCAAGCAGGAGAAGCTGGGCATACAGCTGGCCCCCGAACCGGCCGCGCAGAAGGCCCCGGCACTCACCGCACCCCAGGCTGCGCCGACGGCGACCAGGAAGGGATCGCAGCGACCGGTCGCGGCCCGCAGCGCGCGACCGGCAGCCAGGAAGGCCAACCCCGCACCAAGGCCCGCGCGAGCCGCGACCGCGGCGACGAACCCCAAACCCGCGGCGACCGGGTCGCCGCGCGCTGCCCGCGCCATCGAAGGCCGCAGTCCTCGACGGCAACGACCGCAGGACGTGCCCGACCTGCGTCACATGCCCGGCGCCGTCACGGTGTCCGGCCATGGTCGCGCGACGAGCAAGGCCGCGGCACGACGCCCGTGACCGGGGACGCGGGACTGGCCCGGGGCGGCCCCGCACGGCACGATCAGGACATGGACCTCAACGCGTTCTTGCGGGACGTTCCGGACTACCCCAAGCCCGGCATTCTGTTCAAAGACATCACGCCCCTGCTGTCTTCGCCGGAGGCGCTCGCGGCCTCGGTCGAGCGTCTGGCCGAACTCGACTTCGGCAAGGTCGATGTCATCGCCGCGGTCGAATCGCGTGGCTTCCTGTTCGGTGCTCCACTCGCCATCCGCCTCGGAGTCGGCTTCGTTCCGGTTCGCAAGCCCGGCAAGCTGCCGTGGAAGACGAACCGCATCGAGTACGTGCTCGAGTACGGCACGGATGCGGTCGAGATCCACGAAGACGCCGTCAGCAAGGGACAGCGGGTGCTCCTGGTCGACGACCTCCTGGCCACCGGCGGCACGATGCACGCCGCCTGCCAGCTGATCGAAAGCTGCGGTGGCACCGTCGCCGGCTGCGCCTTCGTCGTCGAGCTCGCCTTCCTGAAGGGACGCGCCCGCCTCGAGGGCTGCCAGGTCGAGTCCCTGATCGCCCTCGACTGACCTCGGAATCGCGCGGGCGCTTCTTTCATGCGCCGTAAGTCACTACTTTCGTAGAGCTTGCGAGATCATCTCAAGATTCTGGGGAGAATCCGCTCAATCTGACCCCCGGTCTGGACGATCAACGGCCGCTGGCCAACCGCGGCCAACATGTTCTTTGGTGTCTCGGCTCCCACCAACACGCTTCTCGACAAAGGCAAAGCCGACGAAAGTCGGCGACGCAAAGCCAAAGGGCCTTCGACCTGTTTGCACCGGTCATGGCAGCCTGGTTCCCGAACGAAGTGAGGGCACATACTCGAACTCCGACCATCACGGCGCTTCTTCGCGGCCGAGGAGTCCAGGACCCCTGGTCCGAGTGCCCTGATACTCCGACAGCGCCGCATGACGCATGCGACGCTGGCTCGTGCGGCACACTGTGCAGCAGGGAAGGCAGGCAGGCTGAACTCGGCCCGTCGACGCGCCTGGAGCCGAATTCCGCGACCCCGCCAGGCGCTCTTCCTGGCCAGGGTTTCCCTTCCCGATCCGCACAGTCAGTCCCGCCGGAGTTCCCAATGGCCAAGTCAGCCGTCGCCGCCCGCTCCCCCCGCCGCAGCTCCACCAGCACCGCGAAGACCCGCGCTGCCATCGACAAGCGGGCCGAGTCGGTGGCTCGGCTGACTCCGCTGGGGTCCACTCCCGCGCTCACCGACGCCGACCTCGAGACGATCTGGAAGACGTTCAAGCGGACGCGCGACGAGAACCTGCGCAACACCCTGATCGAGCACCACATGCCCCTGGTGCGCACGATCGCCGAGCGCGTCCTGCAGACCCTGCCGAAGTCGATCGATGTCGATGACCTGAGCTCGGCCGGGACCTTCGGCCTGATGGACGCGATCAACGGCTTCGACCTGTCGCGCGGGATCAAGTTCAAGACCTACTGCACCACGCGCATCCGCGGCTCCATCCTCGACGAGCTGCGCTCGCAGGATTGGGTCCCGCGCCTCGTTCGCCTCAAGGCACACCGACTCGAACGCGCGATCCGCCAGCTCGAGGGACAGCTCGGCCGACTGCCCAACCAGGCCGAGATCGCCGACTGCCTCGACATCTCGATCGAGGAGCTGCAAGCCCACGAAGCCGAGGCCAACGCCAAGACCATCTTCTCCCTCTCCGAGAAGTGGGATGACGGCGATGACGACAAGGACATGGAGAAGATCGAGATCCTCGCCGACCGGAGGTCGGTCGATCCGGTCGACACGATCCAGCAGCGCGACGCACTGGACATGATCACCAACAGCCTCACCAAGAAGGAGCGGCTGATCATCCTGATGTATTACTACGAGGGTCTGACGATGCGGGAGATCGGCGAGATCATGGAGCTGACGGAGTCGCGTGTCTGCCAGATCCACAGCAACGTGATGGCTCGGCTCAAGGCCCAGCTCGATCGGGCGCCGACGGCCGGCTGACAGCGGCCTCATGAGCCGGACTCTCGAGATCATCCGTTCGCTGCGGACGACGCCACCGCTGCCTTCGGTGGCGCTCCGCCTGATGGACCTGGTTCGCGAGCCCGGTTACTCGGTCGATGCGGTCGTCGACCTGGTCAGCATGGATCCGTCGCTGACCGCGCGGGTGTTGCGCCTCACGAACTCGGCGATGTTCGCCCTGCCGGCGGCAGTGACCACCGTCCCCCAGGCGGTCACCTTCGTCGGCTCGCGCAACCTCGTCAAGCTCGCGCTGGTCAGCTGCGCGGCCAACCAGTTCCGCGACGTGCCGAACTCGATCTACGGCACGACGACCGAACTCTGGCGACACACCTACGCCGTGGCCGCGACCTGCCAGCTCCTGGCCGGACACTGCGGCTTCGCCGACACCTCGACCGCCTTCACGGCCGGGATCCTCCACAACGTCGGCAAGGTCGCCCTCACCCAGACGATCGGCGACGAGCCGCTGCCCGAGATCGGCGACGAGGGCTCTCACGTCGAGCGTGAGGCTTCGGTGTTCGGCATCGACCACGCCGCCGCCGCCGGCGTGATCGCCGATGCATGGGCCCTGCCGCGGGATCTCGCCGCCGCGCTGCGTGCGCACCATGACGAGGACGCGGTCCGCGATGGCTCGCTGCTGGTAGCCCTGGTGGCAGCCGCCGATGACATCGTCCTTGCGGCCGGAATCGGCAATGCCTTTCCCGACCTCGACGTCCGCGTCTCGCCTGCCACCTGCGAACGCCTGCAGTTGACGACCGACGACATCGAGTGCCTTACCGCCGATGCCATCGACGAGTTGGGCCGCAACGCAGAACTCCTGAACCTGGAAGGGATCACGGACCGATAACCGGGACCGACAGCATCCGTTCAGCGAGTACCAATGGCCAAGAACATCCTCATCGTCGACGACTCCGCAACCATGCGGAAGATCATCATGCGCGGCATCCGCCAGGCGGGCATCGACAATGCCGAGTTCAAGGAAGCCGGCGACGGCGTCGAGGGCATGAAGGCCCTCGAGTCCGGATCGTTCGACCTTGTTCTATCCGACGTCAACATGCCCAACATGAACGGGCTCGACTTCGTCAAGGCCGCGACTCAGCAGTACGATCCCGCTCCGCCGATCGTCATGATCACGACCGAGGGCAGCGAGGAGGTCATCAAGGAGGCCACCACGCGCGGCGCCAAGGGATACCTCAAGAAGCCGTTCACTCCCGAGAAGATCCAAGAGGTCCTCGGGCCGTTCCTGCAATAGCCGCCGCGACAGACCGTCGGCTCGGGTCACCGCAGCGCAACGCTGCACGATGCCAGGAGAGGGAACATGGCTACACAAGGATTGGAACCGGATCTGATCGAAGGCCTCATTTCGTCGTCGCGGGAGGTCATGGAGACCATGGTCTTCATGACGCCCGAGGCGATCGATGCCACCAACGGCGACGAGATCGAGGTCCATCCGAACTCCTTCACGAGCGAGGTCATCTGCACTCTCGGCTTCACCGGAACCCGGTCCGGCGCCGTTGTCGTGACCTCCTCGAAGGCGCTCGCCTGCAGGATCGCCGCCAAGATGCTGATGATGGAGCCCGACGAGTTCGAGTCCTTCAGCGAAGCGGCCGACGGCTTCGGCGAGGTCGTCAACATGATCACCGGCAACTTCAAGAACGCCTGGGTCGCCAAGGGCAACGAGATGCATCTCGCGGTGCCGACGGTGTCCCAGAACGGCGAGGTCCACATCCATCACAAGGAAGGTGAGATCAACTGCCGTATCCGGGTCGTGCTCGAGGGCGAGCCGCTCGAGGTGACCGTCCTGTTCGAGGGACAAGACTGACTGGCGCGTGATGGCAGGATCGACCCTGAAACCGAGCAGTAGCAAGGAGCTGACGAGGCTCTTCGCGTTGCTGGCCAACTCGGCGGGCGAGACCCTGGCATCGCTGGTCAATCGCCAGGTCTCGGTGCGGCCGGCCGAGGCGCAGATCCTCGACAACACCGGCCTGATCGCCGATCTCCGTAGCCCGTACGTCGTCGCCCACGGCGGCCTGGACAAGGACTACGCCGACAAGTCCATGGCGGTCATGTTCGAGCTGCAGGACGCGGTCGCGATGGCCGGCATGTTGATGATGACGCCCGAGGAGGTCATCGAGCAGAGGCGGCGCGCCGGAGTGATGGAAGGCGAGGATGCCGAGGCCTTCGGCGAACTGGGCAACGTCCTGTTCTCGGGCATCGGCACGACCCTGCGCGAAAACGTCGCCAACGTCGATGTCCGCCTGCAGAAGCACGGCGTCGTGAAGCCGGGGGTCGACGTCGACGGCATGCTCGACGAGGGTGTCCTCACGGCCCTCACCTTCACGATGCAGGTCGGTGACTACCCCGAGACGACGGGCTACATGGTCATCGACCTCGCGACTGCCGAGGCCTGGAACAAGGGCGCGCTGGAAACCATGGCCGATGCGGCGGGTGCCGCCGGCGGGGACGAGGCCGAGAAGCCGGCACAGCCCCAGCGCGGCGAGGATCCGGCCTTCGAGGCCATCCCCGCGGCGCCCATCCGCGGTACCCTGGCCGCCTTCGTGACCCAGCCCGAGGTGCTCCGCACGTTGCGCTACAGCTGCCGACGCGTCGGGCTCGACCTGCGACGGCATGGCAAGGGTGAGATCCCGAACCCGGCCGCGCACCGCCAGGAGATCGTGCTCGTCGATGTCCCCCCCGGTGACGACCGTCACTTCGACTGGTGCAAGCGGATCAAGGACTTCTCACCCGACAACAAGGTGGTCCTGCTGCTGCATCACCCGTCGCGCAACCGCGTCACGCAGGCCTTCCTGTCGAAGGCCGACGTGATCCTCGGCTTCCCGTGTGACGAGCTGCAGCTGTCGCAGAAGTTGACGGCCATCCTCGACGCCGCCCCGGTCACGCCCGGAGAGTAGCCCGGTCCGGTTTCAGGCATCGCCTGACCGTCGACGTGCCTCGATCAACTCGGCGAGTTCGATCCGCGTCCTGTCCGCCGACTCGACGATGTAGCGCAGCGCCTGTCGATGCGCCTCGAGCGAGTCTTCCGCCCTGGCCACTTCGGCCTGAACGGCGATCGTCCCGAGCAGGTTGTTGACGCGGTGTGCGAGTTCGTCGAAGGCGCTCATCGGCAGGACGATGCTATTGCCGCCTCACCAGTCGTAGAAGCCGCGCCCGCTCTTCTTGCCGAGCTTGCCGTCCGCCACCATGCGCCGCATCAGCTCGGGGGCTTCGAACCCCGGGTGATCGAGTTCGGCGCGAAGGTAGTCGGCAATCGCCAGGCGGACGTCGAGGCCGACGAGATCGGTCAGCCTGAGCGGCCCCATCGGATGGCCGTAGCCGAGCACCATCGCCTTGTCGATGTCCTCGGCAGAGGCCACGCCGGCCTCGACCATGCGGATCGCCTCGAGGCCGAGACACACGCCGAGGCGTGAGCTGGCAAACCCGGGGCTGTCCTGGACCAGGATCGGCTCCTTGCCGAGCGCCGTGCCGAAGGCCATGACGGCCTCGACCGTCGGCTGCGAGGTCGCGGCCGTGCGCACGACCTCGAGCAGCTTCATCAGCGGCACCGGGTTGAAGAAGTGCATGCCGATGCAGCGCTCCGGGTGCCCGACTCCGTCGAACACCTTGGCCAACGACAACGACGAGGTGTTGCTCGCCAATACGCAGGCCGGGGCGACGACGGCAGCCAGCTCACGGAAGATGCCGTTCTTCAGCTCCAGGACTTCGGGGACCGCCTCGATCACGAGGTCGACACCGCGGCAGGCGGCCACGCGGTCGGTCGCGATCGTGATCCGCGACAACGTCGCGGTCCGTTCCTCGGCGGTCACCTTGCCCTTGTCGACGCCCTTCTGCAGGAAGGTCTCGACCCGGCTGCGCCCGGCGGCCGCGTAGGCCTCGGTCACGTCCTGCAGCGTCACCGACGCACCGGCCTGCGCGCACACCTGCGCGATACCGGCGCCCATCGTGCCCGCGCCCAACACCGTCACCTTGTCGAATCGATTCGTCATCCGTCAGCCCTTCTTCGTCTTCTGCAGGAACGCGTCCATGCGGGCGCGCTTGTCGTCGCTGTCGAACAGGGCGGCCTGCGCCGCACTCTCGAACGTCACCGCGTTGTCCTGGCCGGGCCGCGACAGCGCGTTGAGCGATCGCTTGGCGGCGCGCACGGCGAGCCGCCCGTTCTTGCCGATCTCGGCGGCGAGCGCCAGCGCCCGGTCGACGACCTCGACATCGGGCACGACCATGTTGGCGAGTCCGATGCGCAGGGCCTCGTCGGCATCGATCATGCGGCCGGTGAAGATCAGCTCCCGGGCACGGCCTAGCCCGACCAGGCGCGGCAGGCGGTAGGTTCCACCGGCGGCCGGCATGATGCCGAGCTTGACCTCCGGCTGACCGAGCCTGGCCGATTCACCGATCACGCGCAGATCGCAGGCGATGGCGAGCTCGCAGCCGCCGCCGAGCGCGTAGCCCCGGATCGCCGCGATCACCGGCGCCGGGAACTCCTCGATGCGGTTGAAGATGCCGCTGTTGATCGCCTTCAGGGCGTCCGCCGAACTCCGATCGCGCAGCTGAGCGATGTCGGCACCGGCCGCGAAGGCCTTCTCGCCGGCGCCGGTCACGACCAGCGCGGCGATGTCGTCGACCGCCGACAGCTCGTCGAGCAGGCGGTGCAGGGCATCGACCATCTCCTGGTCGATCGCATTGCGGCGTTCGGGCGCGTTCAGGGTGACGAGCACGGCGTCGCCGCGGCGTTCGCTGAGGATCCGGGACTGACTCATGGGGCGGAGCATCTTGCCGCCGTCGTTCCGACCGTGCAAACGTCGGGTCGGATCTGCGGTAGCGCGACGACGATGGCGCGTTCAGGCGTCGGGCGGAGTGGCGTCGGTGACCCTGGTCAGGGCCTCCATCAACGACTCGAGTCGCACCGGTTTCGGCAGGAAGCCGTCCATGCCGGCCGCCTGACACTCCTGCCGGTCGGCCAACATCGCGTTCGCGGTCAGCGCGACGACCGGAGTCGGCTTGCGCCCGGAGGCCTGCTCCCACTGACGGATCGCACGCGTCGCCTCCAGACCGTTCATCTTCGGCATCTGACAGTCCATCAGCACGACGTCGAAGCTGCCGCCGCAAACGAGATCGACGGCCTCGGCGCCGTTGCCCGCCGACGTCACGTTGCAGCCGAGCTTCATCAGCATGTGGGAGGCAACACGCTGGTTCAGCGGATTGTCCTCGACCAGCAGCACCGACAGCTTGAGGGTCGGAGTCGCCTCGACCGCGTTTGGCGTCGCTGTCGGGCTGTCGCTCCTGCCCTGCAGTCGGGCGAGCAGCTTGGCGAGGTCCGCGCGCTTGACGGGCTTGCGCAGGCACTCGACGAAGCCGATCGACCGGACCCGCCGCGGCAGGTTGCCGTGGTATGCCGAGGACAACAGGACGAGCCCCTTCCGCGGCACGAGGTTGCGCTCGCTGAGCGTTTCGGCCAATCGGACCCCGTCCATGCCCGGCATCAGGTAGTCGAGGATGGCGACATCGTAGGGATCGTCCGTGACCGCCTCGGCCATCCGCCGCAGGGCCTCGGCCGAGCTCCCGACCAGGTCGAGCTTCACGCCAAGCGGCCGCAGCTGCCATTGCATGATCTGACGGTTCATCGCGTTGTCGTCGACGTAGATCACGCGCATGCCGGCAACGCCGCTCAGATCGGCCACCACCTCCGGAGTCTCGACCGCGCCGAAGCAGGCGTGGAACCAGAAGCGGCTGCCCTTGCCGGGTGCGCTGTCGATCCCGATCCGGCCGCCCATCAGCTCGACCAGGCGCCGACAGATCGACAGGCCGAGCCCGGTCCCGCCATAGTCACGCGTGGTCGACTCGTCGGCCTGGGTGAACGGAGTGAACAGCCGCTGCTGCGCCTCCGCCGAGATGCCGATGCCCGTGTCGATGACCTCGAACCAGACGTGCTCACCCTCGCGGTCACGGGCGAAGAACTTGGCGCGGATCTGCACCTCGCCGCTGCGGGTGAACTTGATGGCATTGCCGACCAGGTTGATCAGGATCTGTCGCAGCCGATCCGGATCCCCCCGCAGGCGGCTCGGCACGTCCTGTATCACGAACGATGCCAGGACGATGTCGCGTTGCAGCGCCCGCTCGGACAGCAGGTCGACGACGGCCGAGATGACGTCGTCGACGCAGAACTCGGTCTCGGCGAGGTCGATCCGGCCGGCCTCGATGCGCGACAGATCGAGGATGTCGTCGATCAACAGCAGCAGGCACTCGCCCGAGCGCAGGATCGTCTCGACCAGCTCGGACTGATGCGCGTCGAGCTCGGTCGCCCGCAGCAGATCTGCGACGCCGACGACGCCGTTCATCGGCGTCCGGATCTCGTGACTCATGTTGGCCAGGAAGGTGCTCTTGGCCTGGCTGGCCACCTCCGCCGCCTCGACGGCCGCGCGCAGCTCGCGCGAGCTGCACTCCATCGCCCGCTCGAGGGTATAGCGATCCGACTCGTTGTCGTTGTAGGCACGGCTGATCCGCGCGAGCAGATTCTCCCATGCCGCCATGTCGGATGGCGGCGCACCTTCCTCACAGCCAGCACGCCGCAGCTGGCGCAGGAGCAGCCTGTTCAGCGGCTCCTTCAACTCAGGTCACGGACTCCTGAATCGTGGTCAGGGTCATCGTCTGGTTGTGAAGATCGCAGGTCCCGTCGGAGAACGGCGAGATCTCGCCGTACGAGTAGAAGCCGACCATCTGGGTGTCATGCGGCAGCCCTTCGAGCGTCGCCTCGACCTCCTCCTCGGTGCGCTCCCCGAGCACGAGGCGGCGGCCGACGCAGCTGATCGCGATGGCCAACGTCGAGACCGCGTTCTCGTCCTCGCGGCGGGTCTGCTGCGCGGCCGCGGCGGCGCCGTCGATGAGGCGGTCGAAGTTGGCCTTCATCAGACGGGCGCACCAACCCTGCGGCACATCGCCGGCGAACGTCATCGATTGGGCCTGCTCGTCGACCGCGAGGATGGTGCGGACCAGCGACTTCTCCTCGTTGACGCCGCTGCGGATCGCGAGCGGGAACAACAGGGCCGTGGCCGGCAGGCCTTCGGCGCGTTCACCGAGATACTCCTTGTAGAGTTCGAGTGCCGGCCGGCCGTCCAATTCGAACAGGACGTTGCCTTCGGAACGCGTCACGACACGCTCCGGGCCGAACGAATCCCAACCGCCGCGGGTGCCGTGCCCGAGGTGGATGCGCGGGCCGTAGAACCCGACCGCTGCGATGACGCCCTTGGTCGGCGCATCGTTGCCGGCGACGACCCAGGTCCGTTCGAAGCGGCTGCCATCGCCGGCGAGTCCGCCCGTGATCGAGGTTCCCGCCGGCAGTCGCTCGGCCAGGCCGGCGACCAGTTCGGTCCCGTTGACGAGCAGGCCGTCGGAGAGCAGCAGCACACCCTGCAGATCGTCGCCGAGCAACTGCTCGGCGAGACGACTGCCCGCATCCCGTGACTCCCCCGACGCGTCGACGGTGGCCGTCGCCAGCCGCAAAGTCGAAGCCTCGAACTTCGCCACCGCCACCGACAGCGTGTCATCGTTGATGTCGCAGCCGAGCACTTCGCCCGCCGTCGAACATCCGGCGACGATCGAATTGCCGAAGTGACGCTGCAGTTCGGCGATCGGTTCGGGATCGTCGACGAAGGAACTGGCGCCGAACACCAGCACCAGCGTCTCCTTGCCGTCGAGCTCGGGCAACGCGTCGGACCAACCGGTGTCTTTCCGGTACTGAAGAGTCTTCAGAATCATGTGGTTCTCCTGGTCCCCTTATCGGAGGTCCCGGTACGGACCCTGGGCCCGACCACCAACCATCGGTGCCATGGTTCGGAAGACGGCGGGCAGGCGAGCGTCGTACCGCACCTGACCACCACAGGCTGCGAAATGGATCGTCCGGCAGGTAACGTGCGGCCCGTGATCCTGCGCCAGTTCCCGCCGATGGGGGTCTACGAGACCCTGTTCCGCTTCGCCTCCGCCACCGGCAAGTACATGGGTGATCCGGGCACCCATCCGTGGGCGCAAGGGTTCCCCCTGACGTCGCAGGTGCCGGGCGGACCGCCGTTGCCGGACACGATCTCGATCACGGCGACCGACCGCATGTACCCCAAGGCCGACGGCCAACCGCCGCTGCGCGAGGCGATCGCGAACTACTACAACGAGTTCTACGGCTGCCGTCTCTCACCGGACAACGTCGCGGTGTTCGCCGGCGGTCGGCCCGCGATCTTCGCCATCCTGGCGTTCCTGCTCGAGGACGTGGTCGTCGCGATCGAGGAGACCGAGTACACCCCGTACTACGACGTGCTCGAGGTCCTGCGACGGCCGCACGTCCTGATCCCGAGCAACATCCGCAACCGGTTCCGCCCGACCCTCGAGGACCACCCGCAGGACGGCAACGTGCTGCTGGTGAAGAGCAACCCGTGCAACCCGACCGGGATCACGACCTCGGGCGACGACTTGCGGCGCATCGTCGAGCATTACTCGCAGCCGGGCCGCGGCGCCCTGATCGACGAGGCCTACGAGTTCTTCCATTCGCCCGAACCGGTCAGCGCCCTCGCGCACATCGAAGACATCGACACCACCGATCTGTTCGTCGTCGGCGCGGCGACGAAGGGACTGCAGTGTCCCGGCATGCGCACGGGCTGGGTGATCGCCGCGCGCGACCACATCGAGATCTTCCGCAACTACAGCTCGTTCGGCATGGGCGGGGTATCGCGCGCCTCACAGCTCTACGTCACCGAGCTGCTCGCCCGCGACCGCGTGCGCCAGGCGCGCACGGCGATCGCCGGGTTCTACGGCGAGCAGCGCGCCCGCTACGGCGAAGCCCTCGACCGCCTCGGCTTCGAGCTGTTCACCGGCGAGGGCGGGTTCTACCACTGGGCCAGACTGCCCGGCGATCTGACCGGCGACGCCTTCAACGATCGGCTGTTCGCGCACGACGCCGGCATCCTGCCCGGCCGCCTCTGCGACATGGCGCGCCGCGGCGACGACGGGCCGCTCGGCTCGATGATCCGCTTCTCGTTCGGCCCGCTCGGCGCCGACTCGTTCGAGGACGACGTCAGGATCCTCGAGCAATGCGTGTAGCTGTCACACCTCGTAGCCGAGCCGCCGCAGCTGGTCGCCGAGACGGTCGGCGGCCATCGCCTGCTGCTCGGCCGTGAAGTCGGTGCGCCACCGGCCGACGCTCGCCGCCGGTGATTCGCTCGTGCCGTGCGACCTGAACAGCTTGCCGGCTGCGTCGCGCTGGTAGGCCCGCACCTCGTCGGTGACCTCGAGCCCTAGCGCCGCCAGCATGGCCGCGGTCTTGCCTTCGAGGTCCGTGATCAGATCCTCGTAACGCAGGAAGAAGCTGTCCTTGCCGGCGAGCATGCCGTGCGTCTCACGCAGGAACCGCTCCATGTGATCGACACGCGTGGCGAAGGCCGACTCGAGCCACGACGCCGGATTGACCTTCTGGTGCGCGAACGTCGACGCGATCACGTCGCGCGGGTCGCGCACGAGCTGGACGAAGGCGGCCTCCGGAAAGTGCCGGATCGCGAAGGCGAGATCGTTGCACGACAGGATCTTGTCGCCGAAGAGATCGCAGTCGCCGCCGCCGACGCGCCGGTAGAAGTCGGTGACGAACGGCCGCAGCGTCGTCAGGAACGAGTAGGCGAAGTTCTCGGTGTAGCGCTCGGGCAGGATCCCCGGCGTCGCGAAGCCCTCGCCATCGTCGATCGCCTGGCTCGACGGCGTGCTCGCGAGCAGGAACGCCTTGCGCAGGAACGTCACCCACGCCGCCTCGTTGGTCATCGCGATCCGCGGATGACTGTCGAGCAGGGCGACCACCAGGGTGGAACCGGATCGTGGCCCGGTGACGACGAAGACGGGCCTGGGCATCAGCGTCCCGCGGCCTTCAGGATGCCGTTCAGGAACTCGGTCCAGAGCGCCTCCCAACCCTCCGGGGAGCCGCTGAGCTCGAACTCGCCGAGCTTGTCGCCGGTGTGCGGATCGACGACCACGAAGTACGGCATCGTGAAGTTGCCGGCGAGCTCGTCGCGCGCCGCGCTGTTGGCGGCGAACTGCTCCTCGGTCAGGGTGTTCATGGTGTCAGTGTGGATCCGGGCTTCCACCAGATTGGGCTTCATGAGGTCGGCGACCGCCGACTTCGGGAAGATCGAGCCTTCCATGATGCGGCAGCTGCCTCAATTGAAGCCGGTGAAGTTGTAGAGCAGCAGCTTGTCCTCCTCCTTGGCGACGACGATCGACCGCGCCGGATCGTCATAGACGATGGTGTGGTACTTGCTCTCGGCCTCGCTATGGCCGCCGCGCGACATCACGAGCTCGGCCGAATAGGGCGGCGCGAACGAGGTCATGTACTTGTCGAGGCGATAGCCGAGCGCGCCCGAGAACAGGTAGACGGCGACCAGCACGACGAACATGCCGGTGCCCTGACGGCCGGGGCCGACGCCGGCGTAGGGCTCGCCGGCCTTGCGCAGGAAGCCGAACAGGAACATCGCCCACAGCGCGAAGATCGCCGCGGTCATCATCAGGAACAGTTCGCGGTTCATGAACTGCCAGCCGAGCGCGAGGTCGACCATCGACACGAACTTGAGCACGGCCGCGAGCTCGACGAAGCCGAGCGAGATCTTCAGCGTCTCCATCCACTCGCCGGAGCGCGGCATCGCCTTGACCTTGGTCGGCATCAGCGCCAGCGCGACGAACGGGATCGCCATCGTCAGGCCGAAGATGCCCATGCCGAAGCCGACGCGCAGCGGACCGAACTCGGCCACCTTGGCGATCAGCGAGCCGACGATCGGCGCCGTGCAGGTGAACGACGAGATCACCAGCGCCGCCCCCATGAAGAACACGCCGACCAGCCCGCCGACCTGGCCGGCCTTGGTGGCGAAGTTCTGCACGAACCGCGGCGGCTCGAGGTTGACCCAGCCGAACAGCACCAGGGCGAAGAACAGGAAGACGCCGCCGATGACCAGGTTCGTGACCCACCAGTTGACGAACGGCAGGATCAACGACGACAGCCCGACGCCGACGAAGACGAACATCGCGATGATGCCGAGCCCGTAGGTCAGCGCCAGGGACAGCACGTTGCCGTTCCTTGCCTCCGCCTGCTTGGTGAAGAACGAGAACGTGATCGGGATCATCGGGTAGGTGCACGGCATCGCCAGGGCGAACAGGCCGCCGCCGATGCAGGCCAGGATCAGGCCCCACAGCCCACCGAACGGCTCCTTCGTCGGCGCCTGGATGACGTGCTCGGCCCGCACCTCGCCGGCCTCGACGGTCAGCTCGGCCGCGAACGCCGCCTCGGCCGGCGGCTCGCATGAGTTCTCGTCGCAGACCTGATAGTCGAGCGCGCCCTCGACCGTGAACTCGCCGGGCTCGGTGCCGTCCGGCACCTTCACCAGCTGGACCACCTCGAACGACGACGGCAACGGATACTGCGGCTCGGGCAGACCGAACACCTCGTGCTCTTCGCCGTCCGGAATCTGCGCCTCGCCTTCCGCCTCGAGGCCGTCCCATTCGATCTTGTCGTGCGACAACGACACCGGCACGTTGCCCGTCTCCTTCTTGCCGTAGGCGTGCCAGCCCGGGGCGACCTCGGCCTCGAGCACGAGCTTGACCGTCTCGCCGGGCCTGGCGACGGCCGGATCGAAGCGTGCCGTCAACGTCAGCTTGTCGTCGACCGCGTCGGGCAGGAGCTGCAGTCCGGGCTTGGTCCCGCGCTTGGCGATGCCGGCGAACTCGGGCCGTACCTCGCCGGCTTCGACCGTGAGCTCGGCGGCGAACGTGTCGTCGGTCGGCGGCTCACAGGAACTCTGGTCGCAGATCTGATAGTCGAATGCGCCTTTGAGTTCGAGTGCGCCCGGCTCGGTGCCGTCCGGCACCTTCACCAGCTGGATCACCTCGAACGACGACGGCAGCGGATACTGCGGCTCCGACAGGCCGAACACCTCGTGCGCCTCGCCGTCCGGGATCTGCGCTTCGCCGACCGCTTCGAGGCCGTTCCATTCGATCTTGTCGTGCGACAACGACACCGGCACGTTCGTCGTCTCCTTCTTGCCGTAGGCGTGCCACCCGGCGACGACCTCGACCTTCAACACGAGCTTGATCGTCTCACCGGCTCGCGCCACATCCGGCTCGAACCGCGCCGTCAACGTGACCTTCTGCTCGGTGCCGAGACCGAATCCGCCTTGTGCGGACAGGGGCGCAGCCAGCGGGCCGACCATGGCCATCAACAGGCCGGCAAGAGACAACCAGTGGAGCAGGGTCTTCATCGGGGCGGGGATGATACGCACCCTCGCGCCCAGGTTGCGCAGAAGTTCCGCCGGCCGTGTGCGGCCGCGTTACCGTCCGCCGCCTCGCGCGGTTCGCACCCGACCCGCGGCATCGGCATCGAGCTTCTCGA